>CAYJDN010000218.1:0-3548 GCA_964368925.1 uncultured Desulfovibrionaceae bacterium
ACTTATAAATAAAAACTTAATTAATTCTTTTTTTAGCTTAATCCTAAGTAAACGATATATTATGTCAGATGGACAGCATACTGAAGCTGAAAGCATACTAATATCTGAAAAAGCCTTTTTGAAAATTAAAAATATTTTGTCCATAAATTTACTCACGTTAATTAAAAAAGATGAAAAATATTTTATTATGAAAACTGAAGAAGATCTTGAGCAAATTGGTAGTGGTGGATTCGCCAACGCATATTACCAAAAGTCTACAGGTTTAGTTGTAAAAAAATTAAAAGAAGATTTTTGGAATGATGAAGGAATTTGTAGTAGATTCAAAAGAGAATTTGAGATTACATCTAGCCTTCATGATTTAGCTAACGTAGTGAAGGTTACGGATTATTCGTCTGAAAATCATAGCTATAAAATGGAAAAGGCTGAAACAACATTAGAAAAATATGTTTTAGACAATCAGTTGAATGACGATACAAAAATCAACTGCATAAGACAAATCTTACACGTTATGAAAATCGTACATGAAAGAAGTATTATACATAGAGACATAAACCCTAATAACATCTTTATAATTCATGGACTTATTAAAATTGCTGACTTTGGATTAGGAAAAGATTTGAAAATTTTTTCATCCCACCAAACTAATGTAACAAATTCTTTTGGGCAATATTTTTACTGTGCTCCAGAGCAATTTATGATGCTAAAAGAGGCCGATAAGCGTAGTGATATTTTCTCACTTGGTAGGCTTATCAATTTTATAATGACAGCAGATTGTCAAAATTACGCACACATGTTCAAAAGTGTTACAGAAAAAGCCACTAGTGAAAATACCGCCTCTCGCTATGCTGATACAGCTCAGCTATTATCAGCAATCGAAAAAAGCATAGAGTACCATCAAAATAAACTCAATATTTCCAATATTCACGCTGCCATAAACAATAGAGACCTAAATGTGCATGTAATAATGCATGTTTCTGGGCTAGCCTCTGAAGATATTTGTAAACTACTCCAATTGTTAGAAGAAAATTGTATCGCAATTTTATTAAAATATATGCAATTAGACCCTCGTAATGCAGATGAAATTATTCAATCCATCGCCACCGCTTTTGGCACCTGTTGTATAAGATTTGAGGATTATGACATTTTTGCAAACTTCGCATCACAAGTCTTAGAAATAGAAAGTTTTAAATTTCCAGTTTATGAACAAGCAGCTAATATATTACGCTACATCGCTGTTGATATAAATCGTTATTACGCAATCGATTTAGTTAAAAAAATAACTAGTAATGGCGTTGACCCTATGATTGAAGATATACTGACTTAATTATAGTTTTAGACGAAAAGCTCACTGTTATCGCTATACTTTTCTACCAAGACATTGTACATTGCCCACATGGTCAATCAATCATCCCCACACACCGATACACGATTTTTTACCAATGCTGATAACGATACTTTGTTGCAGCGTTTTCGTGATTCATTAGCATCAGCACAATATTTTGATGTATTAGTGGGATATTTTCGTGCTACTGGTTTTCACTTACTGCGTGATGCCCTTAAGGATATCGAGAAAATACGCATCCTTGTGGGGCTTTCAGTAGACGCCCCGATTTTTCATGCAAGCCAGCATTCTTTGCCCATAATAAGTCATCATAAAGCTCGAGAAGTTTACGCAACCGAGCTTCAAGCTGAGGTTGAAAATGCCGCCGATAGTTTTAGCACTGAAGATTCTTTACGCACCTTTATGCAGTGGCTTATCTCTGGTAAAATTGAACTAAGGGGCCATCCCAGCCGCGACCTACACGCTAAAGTTTACATTAGTAGATATAGGGGTAATTTGCTTTATGTTAGTGTAATTACTGGCTCAAGCAATTTTTCTGCATCAGGTTTTGAGGCACAACATGAATTTAATGTAGAATTAAAAGATAGAAGCGACGTAGATTTTGCCCTGAGTCGATTTGAAGACCTTTGGGCGCAAGGCATTGAACTTAATGAATCATTTGTAGCCACAGTTACCAACAAAACTTGGCTTAACGACACCATCACCCCTTATGAGATATACTTAAAAGTTCTTTATGAATATTTTCAGGAAGATATTAACCTTGATGCCGCCTCAGATATGACCTTGCCTGATGGCATGTATAATTTAGAATATCAACGCCAAGCAGTAACTTCTGCCACCCGCATTTTGAATATGCACAATGGTGTGTTTTTAGCTGATGTGGTGGGTCTTGGTAAGACTTATATTACTGCCTTGCTGTTGCAGCAACAAGCTGGGCGTAAATTGATTATATGCCCGCCAGTACTTAAAGAATATTGGCAAGAAACTTTATATCAATTTGCTGTGTTTAATGCTGATGTTGTATCGCTGGGCAAGTTAGAGCAACTAGCTACCAAGAATCTAAGTAAATATTCCTTGGTAGTTGTTGATGAAGCCCACCGCTTTCGTAATGAAAACACTCGAGGGCATGAACTATTGCAAAATATTTGTGCTGGTAAAAAAGTGGTGCTTTTGTCTGCAACTCCGCTTAATAACCGCATGGAAGATATATTGGCACAGCTGAAGCTTTTTCAAGCCTCACGTCAAAGCACTATCCCTGGCGTTTCTAATTTACAGCATTTTTTCACACAGCGTGCCAAAGACCTAAAGAGCATACCCAAAACTGACCCCGCTTATCCCGAACTTGTACAAAGGACTGCAACCTTAGTGCGTGATAAAGTCTTAAAGCATGTCATGGTTAGGCGTACTCGCTCGGAGGTTCGTCAGTATTTTAGCAAAGACCTTGAAAATCAAGGTCTATACTTTCCAGAAATGGGCGCGCCAGAGCGCATTGTTTATAGCTTTGATACGACCACCGCTAAAGCATTTGATACAACAATTGAAGCATTAAAAAATCTTTCCTATGCACGGTATAAGCCTTTGCTTTATTTAGAACATCCCATTGATGCCCGTAAGGCTCAAGGTCAGCACAATATTAGTGGATTTATGAAGAAAATTCTGGTCAAGCGACTAGAAAGTAGTTTTCATGCCTTTAAGGGTACGGTGCAACGTTTTGTGGCTTCACACGAAGTTTTTTTGCGTATGTTTGATAGTGGCACCATATACATGGGCAAGAAGATTAACGCTCAAGATTTACTAGACCTTGATGATGATAGCTTTTTATCCACTTTAGAAACCCAAACCGAACAAGGCGATAACGCAAGCGAAACTTATGCGGCTGATATGTTCAAGTCAGAATTACGCACCCTTGTTGAAAACGATTTACAGACCTTACAGTACATTGCTAGCATATGGAAAGACATTGAATATGATCCTAAATTGACAGCCTTTTGTGAAGCTTTGCAGCACAATAAACTTCTTGTGAATGAAAAACTCCTTGTTTTCACAGAATCTCAAGAAACCGCCGCCTATATTGCCACGCACTTAGAAACTATTTTCCCCTCAGAGGTAATGCTTTTTTCAAGTAAGGGTGGAGAATTATTTACACAAAGTGGACAAGGCACAGTAATGCAATCTCTTGATATTTATGATGCCCGTCAGCGTATTT
>CAYJDN010000218.1:3558-3921 GCA_964368925.1 uncultured Desulfovibrionaceae bacterium
GCTGGGCGCATTATTAACTATGATTTGCCTTGGAATCCCACTAGAGTGATGCAGCGTGTGGGGCGTATTAACCGTGTGGGGTCAAAGCATGCAACCTTGCATGTTTGTAACTTCTTTCCCACAGCAACAACTGATGAACACCTTGGCCTTGAGCAAAATATAATAAATAAAATAAATGCCTTTCACACAATCCTTGGCGAGGATGATCGCTACCTATCAGAAGATGAAGAGCCAACACCACAAGGCTTATTTGGTCAACAACTTTTGCGCCGCCTTGAAGATAAAAACAGCCTTGAGGGTGAAGAAGAACTTGATAGCGAATTAAAATACCTTGCGGAGATACGTCAAATTCGTGATACAAAC
>CAYJDN010000219.1:0-3893 GCA_964368925.1 uncultured Desulfovibrionaceae bacterium
AGATATTCCTGCTTCAGTAGCTCAAGCTTCTGGTGCGGCTGCTAAGGCTATTGGTCTATTATCGAAGCCAAAACTTGTTGGTGATCCACAAGTTGCTTCTGTTGATATTAAACGTTGTGTTGGCTGTAGTAAATGCGTAAAGGTTTGCCCATACCAAGCGATTAAAGAAATTGATTTCCGTGGTCAAATTAAGGCTGAAGTTATCGATTCTGTATGTCAAGGTTGTGGTGTATGTAATGCAACTTGTCCACAAGGTGCTATCCAATTATCACATTTTACAGATAACCAAATTCTCGCAGAGGTAGAAGCTTTATGTCAGTAGATAAAGAATTAAGAATTGTCGCCTTTTTATGTAACTGGTGCTCATACGGTGGTGCTGACGCTGCTGGTACTGCTAGAGCTAATCAACCAACTGATATACGTATTATACGCCTCCCTTGTTCAGGCCGTGTAAACCCGCTCTTCATCTTAAAAGCATTGATTGAAGGTGCTGATGGTGTATTAGTTTCAGGTTGTCACCCTAAAGATTGTCACTATACAAGCGGTAACTTCTATGCTCGTAGACGTCTTGAAACATTGAAAGAATTTATCGGCGTATTAGGTATTGATCCACGTAGATTCGTTTACACTTGGGTTTCTGCTTCTGAATCACAAAGATGGAAAGAAGTTGTAACTAAATTCACTGAAACTATCCACGAATTAGGACCAGCTCCTAAATTCGCTGATTCAATTGGCAAAATTTCAATGCCAACTGAATTATACGCTCCAATTCGCCCATTAGGTTGTGGCGAAAACCCAGACTTAGCAAAGCTAAAAGAAGAAGCAAAAGCTTTATTAGCAAATGGCCACGCTGGTGTTATTGGTTGGAGAAATGGTTATGATGGCTTAATGGCTGCGCCATTCTTAGCTACAACACCAGAAGAAATTGACGCCTTTGTTTGGGGGCCTACAAATGTACAATCATTAGTTGGCTTACTCCATAAAAACAAAGGGCAAAAAGTTGGTATTGTTGTAAAGGGTTGTGACAGCCGTGCTGTTGTTGCTTTATTACAAGAAAACCTTATTGTGCGTGAAAACGTTACAATTTTAGCTATGCAATGTAATGGCACAATCGATAAAGATAGAGTGCTTGAAAAAGTAGCTAAAGAAATTAACGCAAAACCAATTGTTACTCAAGTAAAAGGGCATGGCGCCGCTTTAACTATTACTTTACACGATGGTAAAGAAGTAGAAGTTAAGATGGAAGACGTTGCGCAAGACAAATGTCGCCAATGTTCAATGCCAGTTGCTGCTTACTATGATCAATTAATCGGTAATGTTGGTAATCCAATCGAAGCAGACACTCGTCCTGCTGCTGGGCTTGCCTTCTTAGATAGCCTCTCCTTAGAAGATCGTATGAGCTTCTGGAAAGGACAAATGGAACGTTGTCAACACTGTTACGCTTGCCGTAACGCTTGCCCAATGTGTGTATGTAAAGATTATTGCGCTGGCGACAGCCGTAATCCACACTGGGTTGCAGACGATAACGCTCCTGAAAGCAAAATGTTCTTCCAAATTATCCATGCTCTCCACTTAGCTGGTAGATGTACTGGTTGTGCAGAATGTGCTAGAGCTTGTCCAATGGGAATTCCAGTATTTTGGCTCAAACAAAAATACGGCAGCATCATCAAAGGTCTCTTTGATTACACAGCCGGTATCGATATCGAAGCTACTCCGCCACTTTTAGGCTACCAAGTAGAAGAAGCTAACATTAAGGAGCATATCTAATATGAAATATATAGCTCAAGAAAATCAAATATCTACTTGGCTTGCAAAGCTTAGCGGTGAGTTCAAAGTGCTCGCTCCTAAACAAGAAGCAAATAAAGTAGTTTATGCAGACTATACAGCAGATGAATTAGCTAAAGCAAGTTTAGCAAACCTCATGGACTATACCACTACTTCTTTGAAGAAAGCCTATATTCCACAAGCTGAAACACTATTTAGCTATAAATCAACAAAAAATCCTGAAGACTTATCTAAAAAAGATACCGTCTTAGATGCAACTGTTGATGCACCAAAAACTGTCATCTTTGGCGCTCGCCCTTGCGATTGTAAAGGCGTTGAAGCTTTAGATGCTGCTTACCTCAAAGGTAAATATCAAGATCCATACTACAAAGCGCATAAAGAAAATATCGTGCTTGTTGCTCAAGCTTGTACTTTCGCTTTGCCAACTTGCTTCTGTAATTGGACTGATACTAACCTTACAGCACCACATGGCGCTGACGTTCTCTTTACTCCATTAGAAGGAAATACCTTCTTATTTGAAGCATTTACAGAAAAAGGTAAAGAATTATTAGCTCAAGCTGGTTTCGAAAATGCTAGCGCTAATGACGAAACAAATGCACAAGCTATCCACGCAAAAGCTCAAGAAAGCTTGCCTGCAAAACCTGATATGACAAATCTTCCTGCTAAAGTGGCCTTTAACTTTGAAAATAAAGAATTCTGGTCAAAAGTAAGCGCTGGTTGTATCGGCTGTTCATCATGTACTTTCGTATGCCCAACTTGCCAATGCTTCACAATCACCGATGAAGGAAACCCACTTGAAGGCAAAAGAGTGCGTTCATGGGCTTCATGTATGGGTAATGAATTTACCCTTGAAGCGAGCGGACATAACCCACGCCCACAAGGTTTCACTCGTTGGAGAAATAGATTAGGTCATAAATTCAACTATGTTACCTCATGGCATGATATCTATGCTTGTACTGGTTGCGGTCGTTGCCTCATCTCTTGCCCAGCTTCTATATCTATCAAAGATATGATTGCTGGCATCATTGAAGTAACTCCTGCCGACGCAGACTTAGCAAATGCTCGTGGTGTTTCTAAAGTTGCTCCAAAAGCTCAAGCACAAGCGCAAGCTCCTGTTGCAGCTGCTGTAGCAAACCAAGAAGATGCACCTAAAGCAGACCAAAAAAAACCTGCTGCTAAAAAAAATTCAAAGGGGTAGTATAAATGTCTTGTTCATGCAATAACAACAATCCATATTTGCCCGAAGTTTCTACTGTTCTCGAAGTTATCAGAGAAACTGGCAATATCATGACTTTCAGAGTGCGCTTCGACGACGAAGAAAAAATGAAGGCCTTTACATACCTCCCAGGTCAAGTAGGCCAACTCTCAATCTTCGGCGTTGGTGAAGCAACATTCGTTATCAATAGCCCACCATCTTGCAAAGATCACCTCCAGTTCTCAGTTATGCGTACTGGTGAAGTAACAGAAGCTTTGCATAAATTAGCCCCTGGCGATAAAATCGGTGTGCGTGTGCCCCTAGGTAAGCCTTTCCCATACGAAGATTGGAAAGGAAAAAGCGTTTTCTTCATTGGTGGCGGTATCGGTATGGCTCCAATTCGTACCATCATGCTTACAGTGCTCGAACACGCTAGCGACTATAAAGATATATCACTTCTTTACGGCGGTCGCTCACCTCAAGATATGGCATATAGCTATGAATTAGACGGTTGGCTAAACCACCCAGTTCTAAAAACATACCTCACCATCGATAACCCATCAGACGGCTGGCCACATAAAGTAGGACTTATCCCTAATATACTCAAAGAAATCGCTCCATCTCCAAAAGATTGCGTAGCCGTTCTTTGTGGGCCTCCAATTATGATCAAATTCACCCTTGCTGCACTCAAAGAACTCGGATTCGAAGACGATAATATCGTAACAACACTCGAACGCCGTATGAAATGCGGTATCGGTATCTGCGGACGCTGTAACGTTGGCGACAAATACGTTTGCGTAGACGGCCCAGTTTTCACACAAGCAGAACTAAACCATTTACCAGATGAGCTATAATTTAGAATATTAGTTCAGTTATTGGAATTTATTGAGAGGGGGAAACCACAACTTTTTTA
>CAYJDN010000220.1:0-3881 GCA_964368925.1 uncultured Desulfovibrionaceae bacterium
AGAAAAACTTTTGACACAGCAAAATGCCTACACAAATTGATCTTTGTGAATAAGATTTAATTTTAGAATTTGTATAAAATTTCAGCTTCAGCACCAAAAGGCAAAAAAACTAATTTTGAAAGACATTCTAGCAATTTACGTAAGACACTGCTAACCCACCCAAAGCCGTTTCCTTAAATTTCTTATTCATATCTCGTCCAATTTCGTTCATAGCGCAAATTGTGGAGTCTAAGCTTACTTTATGATCTTCACTTCTTTCTGTAATTGCTAATAAATACGCATTATAAGCCTTCATTGCACCAATAGCATTCCTTTCAATGCAAGGAATAATGACAAGTCCGCCCACAGGATCACAAGCCATACCAAGATGATGTTCTAAAGCAATTTCAGCCGCATTAGAAGCAATTTGAGCATTGTAGCCATGACAATGTGCTAACATAGCAGCTCCCATAGCCGACGCCACGCCAATCTCTCCTTGACAACCAACTTCAGCTCCAGCAATAGCGGCATTATGTTTTGCTAAAAATCCAACAGAAACAGCTATTAACAATCCATCTCTAAGAGCACTGTCACCCATATTTAAATCATTTTTCATGCAATAAAGTAAGGCAGGTAAAACCCCAGCTGCACCACATGTAGGACCTGTTACAATGACGCCACCGTCAGCATTTTCTTCCGATACAGCAAGGGCATAAGCATTGATTAAAGTTATAAATCTATCATGCGCATGAGGGAATTTTTGTGCACGTTCATAAATTCCTTTAGCCTTTCTATTGTAATGAATATAGCCAGGTAAAAGCCCTTCTTTTGAAAGTCCACGATCAACGCTGTCGAGCATAATAGCAATTATTTCATCTAAGCCATTATTTATTTCTTTGCGTGAAAGTCCTGTTATTTCAATTTCATTTTCAATAAGAACTTCTGGAAGAGTGAGGCCTGTTTCTTCTAAGATTGCAAGAAGTTTTGTCATTGAATTATATTCAAATGAGGGTTTACCTCTATTGCTTGCTTCTTGGCCTTTCCATTGTATAAAACCGCCACCGACTGAATAATATTCCCTTTTTACTAATATATTTGCGCTTTCATCTAAGAGGGCAATGGTCATAGTATTGTTATAAGGATAGGAATGCTCAATGCTATCAAAGATGACATCGCTAAGTAAGATTGGGATTTGAGTGTTTAGAAGAGTGTTGAAGCGCACTGTATCAGGATTATGGGTGATTTCTTTAAGTAAATGTGGAGGGCATTTTTGAGGTTCATTACCTAATAAACCGCCGATAACGGCAACATCAGTACCATGTCCTTTTCCCGTTGCGCTTAGTGAACCATAAAGGCGCACTTCAAATTTTGCTGGTTTTGCTTTTATTTCATTGCTCATACTATTGCACAATTCTAAGAAATTATATGCTGCTTTCATTGGAGCGATAGTGTGTGAACTTGAAGGGCCAGGGCCGCATTTTAGCATATCAAATATCGACGTTTCTATCGCCGTTTTATTTACAATTTGTATTTTATTATTATGTAATAAGCTCATATTATCTCCAAGCGCTTTATTTTTTTGAAATTGCGCTTTGTTTTTTTCATTCATTGCCACTCTAAACATATTATCATTATTATTCAAGGAAAAAATATTAATTTTCTTGACGAAATAGACTGTTTTTTGTATACTTTTCTTATAATTATTTTATGAATTCAACTAAAATGAGGTATTTATGCAAGAACGTGTCGAACATGATTTTCTTGGAGAGCTAGTTATTCCTAATGATGTTTATTACGGAGTTCAAACCTTTAGAGCTTTAGAAAATTTCGATATTTCTAGAAGCAAAATAAATGATGTGCCTGAATTTATTCATGCACTTGCTTATGTTAAAAAGGCCGCAGCTCTTACTAATGCTGAATTAGGGCTTCTTCCTCCAGAATTATTAGCACCTATTTGTCAAGCTTGTGATGAGCTTCTTGAAGGCAAATTTCACGATCAATTCCCACTTGACTGTATCCAAGGTGGTGCAGGAACTTCAGTAAACATGAATGCGAATGAAGTTATTGCTAACCGTGCGCTTGAAATTATGGGGCATAAAAAAGGCGACTATCAATTCTGTCATCCAAATAACCATGTAAACTGTTCACAGTCTACAAACGACGCTTACCCTACTGCTTTTCGTATAGCTTTATATACTAAATTAGTAAGCTTAAATGAAGAAATTAAATATCTTAGCGATGGTTTTTCTGAAAAAGCTGAAGAATTTAAAGACATTATTAAAATGGGTAGAACTCAATTGCAAGATGCTGTTCCTATGACATTAGGTATGGAATTTGGCGGTTATGCAAAAACTATTCGTGAAGAAATGAGCCGTATCTTGGTTTCAGCTGATCTTCTTTTAGAAGTAAACATGGGCGCAACCGCTATTGGTACTGGTATCAACAGCCCTGCTGGTTATGCTGAATTATGTGTACAAAATTTATGTTCTTTAACTGGCTATAACATTAGATTGTCTGACAATCTTATCGAAGCTACTTGGGACACTGGTGATTTTGTTCTTGTTTCAGCGCATCTAAAGAGAATTGCTACAAAAACTTCTAAAGTTTGTAACGACTTACGTTTGCTTTCATCTGGCCCACGTTGTGGTTTGAATGAAATCAATCTTCCACAAATGCAGCCTGGTTCTTCTATTATGCCTGGTAAAGTAAATCCAGTTATTCCAGAAGTTGTAAACCAAGTTTGCTTTGATATTATTGGTAAAGACGTAACTGTAACTTTGGCTGCGGAAGCTGGTCAACTTGAATTGAACGTTATGGAACCAATTATTGCTGTTACTTTATTCAATGGTTTAGATCGTTTGAAAAAAGCACTTCGCACTCTACAAGATAAATGTGTAAAGGGCATTACAGCAAATAAAGAGCATTGCCGTGATTTAGTTGTGAACAGTATCGGTATTGTTACAGCGCTTAATCCATTTATTGGTTATGAAAATTCTGCTTCTATTGCTCGTGAAGCTTTAGAGAAAAATGCTTCAGTATATGACCTCGTTTTAGAGCGTGGTTTGCTTACTAAAGAAAAATTAGATGAAATTCTTTCACCTGAACATATGATTCACCCTAATTAATCTTTAATAATCTATTATTATAAACACATAATAAATAAAATGCGGATTTGATATATTCAAGTCCGCATTTTTTTATTCATCACTATTCATCGTAGTATTTTTAATTAGCTCTCAAATTGTGAATGATATAATTCATAATAATATGCTTTTTTAGCTAATAATTCCTCATGTTTGCCTTGTTCTAAAACAGTCCCATCTTTCATTGCAATAATCAAATCAGCATTTTTGATAGTTGAGAGTCTGTGTGCAATAACAAAGGAAGTGCGCCCACGCATTAAGGTATCCATTGCGCTTTGAATTTGCAATTCTGTTCTTGTGTCGATTGAGGAGGTGGCCTCATCAAGAATAAGCATGGGTTTATCAGCTATCATGGCTCTTGCTATGGTGATTTGTTGCATTTGCCCTTGAGATAATTCTAGTTTGTCATTGAGCATTGTGTCATAGCCATATTCAAGGCTTTTTACAAAATGCTGTAAACCTGTTGCAAGAATAGCTTTTTCAAGTTGCTGTTCACTCACATTTGGAGTTGAATAAATGATATTTTCTTTGAGTGTGCCTTCAAAAAGCCATGTTTCTTGTAAAACCATACTAAATTTTTCATGCAATTCTTCCTTAGAAATATCTTTAATTGATATATTATCGATTAATATTTCTCCAGAATCTATTTCATAAAAGCGCATAAGTAGATTGATCAAGGTTGTTTTTCCTGCGCCAGTAGCGCCAATAATAGCTATCTTTTGCCCAGCTTCAATCTCTAAAGTGAAATTATTAATAATC
>CAYJDN010000221.1:0-3876 GCA_964368925.1 uncultured Desulfovibrionaceae bacterium
TTACAAATTGCAAGCTTATTCAAAAAATTGAATGAGAATACTTTTTACAAACCACGTTTTCAAAAAAACTATAAGCCAATTCGCTCTATAAAATTATCTTTCTTTAATTTTGGTAAATTTTCGAAAGATTGTCATTTTCGAGTATTGCATTAAATTTATCTAAATCAAGGATATAGGTTTCATTTTTTTTATATGGGCTGATTATCCCGTCTAATTCGAGTTTTCTTAGAGCTTTGTTGAGTGATACTCTATGTATGTTGAGAAAATTCGCCAATTCTTGTTGGTTGAGATTTGGGTTTGCAAAAATCATAGCGCCTTCTTGCTTTATGTGAAATTGTAAAAATCGACATATAACAGCAGGAATATTATTTGATTTTACAAGTACTTTTTGCTTGATAAGGTCAACAGTTTTAAGAGAAATATTTCTTAGCAATGAAAGTGTTAGCTCTGGATATTCTATCAAAAGCTTTGTATATACCCATTCTTCAGAAAAAGCATAAATAACACAATCGGTTTCCAAATGAAGAGAGGCAATAAGTTGGGTTTTATCAATAAAAAAAGTTGCGTCACCAATAAGAGCAGGAGCATTTATCTTTGTGATTAAATTTTCTTGTCCGTCTAAATATAAATATTTGCAACTTACTTCGCCTTTGTGCAAATAATAAATAAATTTATTATCTCGCATATATTCAAGAAGCACATAACCTTTTGGTTTTTCAAGTTTTGTTGCTTCATGGAAAACACGTTCCCATAATTCTTTTGATTCTTTAATACGTGATAGAGTTGGCATAAAAATATCCTACAAATTTGTGCTTATGTCAGCAATTCTTACGCCTGCTGCGGGAGTACCTGGGGCGATGCTTCACGGTAATAAGGAATGGCTACCTGGAAATGCCTCAATGACCTATGCGATATTCTTCTCGATTTGCATAAGTATTGTTACTTTAGTTGTTGGTATTCCTTTAGCGCTTATGCTATTCTAATTGATATAAGGAGGAATTATGTCTATGAATCACGGAAATATTATGTCAAAAGAGAGAGAGCTTGCAGCAAATCTTATCCATGATATTCTTATAAAATTACATGCACATTTCCCGTGGACAGTTATTGAAATAGCGATCTCTTTCAATGAGCGTTTAGAAGAAAATAGTGCTTTTGTTGTAAAAGTTTTAGAAAATGTTATGGACGAAGAATCTAAGCAGAAGATGGCTGATTATCTTCCTGAATGTACAGATACAGGTGCATTGCCAAGCGATGTGGCGGCACAATTGATGCATTCATTCTCGCATGAAGATGTTTCGGCGCTTTTAAATCAATCTTTTTTTAGCTTGAATACTGAGCAAAAAGAAGAATGTCTTCCTTGGGATTTAGCTGAACAGCCTATGAGTTTTGAAAGTCTTGGCGATGAAAAAACAATGGCTATTGTAAACATAAAGATGAAATTACGTGAGCTTGCTATGCTGCGTGGCATTATCGCAAGATATGAAGAAGAATGTGGAATTGAGTGTATTGCTATTGATACTGTTTTTGAAATCTTGAATTTTGAAATGGTGTAGTTGTTAATATGTTTGTTATTCCAATGTGATATAATAAAACAAATGAAAGAAAAGAGCCTCAATGTTTGAGGCTCTTTTTATTATACGATTCTATTACTATGCTAATCTATTATTATTTTATTTTTATTTTTTGTTATTTGTCATTTACTCTATGATCTCCCTCCCAATAGAGTTCAGCTTCGGGTAAGGTGGGGAGTAAGTCTAACCACACATGCGATTCTAGATATTCTTCGTCTTGCTGTAATTTACGTGACATTTCTAATATTGGTGGAACAATATCTTTAATATCGCCAGCTAGAGCTTGAGCAGTAGTAAACTTTGCTGCTTCCATTGCTAAATCAATAGCTTTTTGACTAGAAGTGATAGAAATTGTCAAAGTTTCAAGGGCTTTTGCTGGATTATGGAAGCCAACACTATTTTCAGCAGATACATAATCCCAGAATAATTGACCTTTACGTATATTATCCCTTGCTTCAATAATTAATTCCTTATAATTTTTCGCCTTTGATTTCGACAATTCAGCTAAGCGAACAGCTTCGTGCGCCTTTACAGAATATTCTTGAGCCACAAGCAATTGCTCATAAGTCTTTGCCTGCGTATATTCAACTCTTTCACGTAAGAAATCGGCGCTTTTATCGGAGTGGCATTGTCGGCATGCACGCATTTCTGGATCTTTTAGTGGACTTGTCCACCAATGTGAAGACATTTTTTGCTTATCTTCGCCAAGCACATAAGGCATGTGGCAATCTGAACATGATACACCAGCTGCGCCATGTGTTCCATCAATCCAAGTTTCATATTCAGGATGTTGAACTTTAATCATAGGTGTTTTTGATGCAGGGTGTACCCAATCTGTAAATTGCCCTTCAAAACCTTCAATTTTACCATCGCCATGCGCTTGGTAATATTGATACATTTCTTCAGGACTAAAGCCATTATCCCAAGGGAATACTGGTTTTTTTGACGCACCTTGACCAGGATCAGTAAAATAATATTCAACGTGACATTGTGCGCAAACTAAGCTACGCATATCATTACGAGAAATTTCATCAAGATCTTGACCGCTTCTTGCAAGCCAATCTTTGAGAGGAGCGCTATAGAGTTGTAATTCCATAGTTTCTGAATTATGGCAATTTGCGCAACCGATAGTATCTTCATCAGGGTCAATCTTAGTGCGGAAATCATTCACGTCCATAGCCCAAAAAGCATCGCCATATTCTTCTAAAAGTGGCACCATTTGAGGAGTTTTACAGTTCCAACATGTTGCTGGCAAACCACCATTAATAGTGTAGCGGTTGATTCTATCAATCTCTAAAAAATCGTGAATGGCGAGAGTGTGGCCTCTAGCTTCATTATATTCATACATAAAAGGATAGCCAAGCCATAAATTTTTAAGATAAGGCTGTGCATGATCAAAACCTTTACGCAAAGGATTTACATTATCATTCTTTCTGTAATTTATTGAGCCTTTATATTCAGTCATAATTTCCGACTCGTTATTACGCTGATAGGAAAGGGCGTGTTCAGGAAATTCTTCTAAAAAGGGTGTAAGTTTATATTCTTTTTCGCCTAAACCTGTTTGATATAAGGGCGTTTTTAGCTCTGTTTGAACTTTTGTGTCATCACAAGCCAAGAGTATTAGCGGCATTGTTATCAATCCACATAAGAGTAAATATGGTGTTTTATTCATAACTTACAATCCTTGTGTCTAAAGGTTTCATGCGTTGATGCGGCACATTTCTATGACAAGAAACACAACTATCTTTTGAATCCATAACTGCAACATTCATATTTGTCATTCTATGACAGCGAATGCAATTTTCATAAATTATCGTCTTCATGCTTTCAGTCGACATAACAGGCACGTCATAATTTCCAACAGTGTTTAAATAAATGTCTGTTGCGCCTAGTTTTGCCTTCGTAAAGAGATAATTTACTGGATTATCATGTGGAAGATGGCAGTCATTACAGGCTAAGTCTGCATGCTTAGAATTTTTGTGCGAAACAGCCGCAGGGAGCATGATATGACAAGAAGCGCAAAAAGCTCGTTCGTTTGTAACATCAATAACATACATTGACCCTCCAAAAGCTACGGCTCCAAACAGTGCACCTACAAGAATGAGAATCACTGAGGACGTTTTAAAATACTTCATGTTGCCTCCTTAAATAAGTATAAGAAGTAAAATCTTCTATAAAACCATAGTGTTTTCTAAATTATTTTAACTAAGTTAAAGATTGAAGAAGAGGCTTGAAAACATTTTAATATAAATACAGTTAAAGCGAAGACTAGCATATTATAATTTAAGTTGTTGTGATTGAA
>CAYJDN010000222.1:0-3798 GCA_964368925.1 uncultured Desulfovibrionaceae bacterium
TCAATTTTTGTTGCTATGCCAGTGTCAAAAACTTCTTTTGAAGTACTCATAGCACCTGGTCTTTCAGGATTATAATTAAACTCCAAAGATTTATCTTCATTAGACAAGCCATAATTGAAAACTTCAATCTTTTCAGAATTTCTATTATTATTCACATTTGAAAGCCCTAGTGCATAAGTTTCTTTAAATGGCTCAAATGCATAGATTTTTTTGCATTTTTCATCTTGGGCTTTAAGTACTGTAACACTACCAATATTAAAGCCAATATCAAAGAAAATGTAGTCATTTTTTTGCGCTAGATTATAATCACCCTTGCAAAGCACGTCAAAACACGTCCATAAAGTATTGATAGAAGGGCCTGAAATGGTAAGATGTTCATTAGCTATTGTGAATTTATTGTTGATGTAGGAAAGCAAATAGTTGAATTGCGCAAATCTCACTTTATAATGTTCAAAAACTTGCTCATCATTTTTAGGAACAGTGTGAGAAACAGAAGAAATTGTGGCTTCAGGCGCTAAATGTCTATCATGGCTTTGGGCAAAGCTTATTTGGAATTCCTTGCCGTATCTATAACGTTTTTTTTCAGTAAAAAATGGTGTAATTTCAAGCCCTTTCTTCCATGCCGCATAAACATGAGATAGTTGATCCCTTTTTGATTGATCACGTACAGTTTGCCACCAAAGCTCTTGTACTTCTTGTACTATAGATTCATTGTGCTGTCGTAGTAATGTGCTTGTATCATAAAGCCCTGCTTCCTCAGGGAAATTATCTTCTCTAAATGCATTTACTTGTTTGACAACAATGTCTTCATTTTCTATTTTATGATAAATTACTGTAATTGCTTCTTGATATAAGCAATTTCTAAGAAAATGCAAAGGCACTACAAAGGCTTTGTTTTCAGCAATAAAGCCCTCAACACGCTCAAATACTAAAGGCTTCATAATGTTGACATTGCCGTCAACATAGAGCGAATATGTATATTCTGGTAAAAGCTTATGCGCATTAATCTTGTGGTAGCGAGCATTTCTTGTATTGTCTAATTCAGAAAAAACAGTGGGGCGAACCTGCCAATGTTCATATTGGCCACGCTCAATAAGTTCTTGATTGTCAGTATAGAGAATATAATCCCAATCAGGATTAATATAATTATGCGCTAAAGGTGGATCATAAGAATTTGTAATACAAGTATAAACTACATTTTGCTTTGGCATAACACAACCTAAAATATCAAGATTTTTTATATTTTGCTCTATTTTAAATGGCTTGTCAATGTGTGAACTAGGCTGTGTTTCTAAATAATTATATAGAATGATTTCTATATGTTATTACGTTAATTTTGTAGATAACTTATCTGACGTATTGTTTGGGGAATCTAGTTCAGGATTTTCAGAAGCTACTATTGGCTTAGCAAAATACAAACTGCATAAAGAAAAAACTAAGGAAAAAGCAATTCCAAGTATAGAAAGATCGCTTATCTTGCTAAAGCTTGCAATAACTCCAAGACCACCACCAACTAAAAGAGCGGCATATATATAAAATGAATTTAACACCTTTTTATTATAGAACATTATACCAAAAAAGAGAGGAATAACAACACCTGGAACATATATAGAATAGGCGCTTAAAAGCATAGGGATTATGTCTTGGTGGTAAAGAGCAAATATCAATGAAAACAAACCTATAAGTATGATAAACGCTCTTGATCTATTTATACTTTTTTCTTGCAAAATATCGTGCTCAAGAATAGTGACAACACTCATAAGACAAGTGTCAGCCGAAGAAATGAGAGCAGAAATGATGCCAAGAACAAGAATTATCGTAAGCGGAAGAGGTAAATAATGTGTCATAATATGCAAAAGTGTGTTTGTGGAAATGCTATCATGCTCTAAAGCCCATATAGAGATAGAAGTGAGGAAAAAAGCAAATAAAAGCAATAGAATAGCGGCTAAACGAACACCTTTTTTTGCGCTTTCTTCATCTTTTGCACTAAGAATGCGAGAAAAGATGTCTGGCCCAATGAAATAAGGTAAACCAACAAGTAGTAAAAGTTTAATAAAGTCAATTCCATTAAATGAAGCATTGAATAATTTGAAATTTTCTTGTAAAATTAAAAGCTTATCAAAATTAATATGACTTTGTGCAAAATTTTTGTGCAAACCAAAATCTGTGAAATAAAATAAGAAAAATACAAGCATAATGCCTGTAAATAAAAGAATGAATTGATAAACATCAGTTTTAATAACCGAAAGTTGACCGCCTAAAAATGTATAAATAATAACAATGATAGCACTTAATATAATGAAAAATTCCTTGCTATAATCAAGAGAAATAAGACTGATAATGTTTGCAATGGCTGCAAATTGAGCGGCAATAATGCCAATCCAAGAAAAAACAATAGCAAAGGAAACTAAGAGTGCGAACTTTTTGTTCAAAGTAATGCGTGCTACATGCGGTAAAGAATAAGCATTAAGCGCCCTTACTTTCTTCGTAAGTATTGAAGATTGCAAGAATAAAACTATAGCGCCAAGACCAAGCCACCAAAATGCCGCAAAGCCAAGAGTTTTTGTTAAATCAGTAAGTCCAAAAAGAGCAGAGCCGCCAATTGTGCTCGCAAGTAAGGAAAAGGCAATATGAAGAGAATTTTGTTGTTGCCCTGCTAATGCAAAATCACTATATTTATGTGTTTTTTTATAAGAATGTAGAGCAAGAATAAATAAGAATAATATATAAATACAAAGGCTTATAAGCATAGTTTTTCCTTTACTTGTGTTTTGAGGCAATTTTAGATAAGGAAAAAATAATTGTCAAGAAAAGAAAATGACTGAAATTTCTATGCTTATGACGTCTTTTAGAGCTTTGATTACAAAAATAGCAATAGCAATAGCAATAGAAATGCTTGCTTGTAATGCTCAATAGCTCAAGCGATAAATTATTTATTTTTTTCGCTTCTTTTTCTCATGCCTTCATTAACAGCTGAATCGACATGATTTACCGCATCTTCAATAAAAGGAATTTCGGTATAATAAAGAGCACCACCTGGAATATTGTGTTCATCTAAAGCATCGTTAAAACGCCCCCAAGTGGGAAATTGTGCAATAATAAATGGTCCAATATAGGCAAAGAAGAGAAAAAGACCGAAACTATAAGTAAGGAGTTTCAATAAACCTTTCATACTATTCTCCAAAAAGTACTCCCCTTATAAAAAGGGGAGCACATTTTGAGTTTATTATAATTATTATAATGCAGCTGTGATTTCAGGGAATACGAGATAGAACATAACGTATGCCATGAGAAGTGTTAGGCAAAGGTTGAATGTTTGGCCACATACGTAAAGTAATACTGGCTTTCCGCCTTTGAAGTAGTGAGCAAGTACTCTAAAGTCAGTTGCTAAGCCAATAGCAAGGAATGCTAAAGCAAAACACCAGCCCTTAATACTTTTTGTGAAAGTAAGTAAGCCATTGCTAAATAATGCTGATGAAAGATTAATACCATCAACAGCTTCTAAACCTGATGATAAGAATGAACAAAGAACAGAAGCAGTTAAGAAGCCAAGCACGAATTTAGGGAATCTATGCCAAATTTCCATAACGCTTACTTTTTGTCCATCAACAACATCAACCTTGGTTGCCCAATAAAGAGCAATAAAGAATGAAGTAACACCAATAAGAATGTTTTGAATCATTTTAATAGTAGCAGCAACTTGCATCGCTGTAGGCCCAAGTAATGCGCCAGCAGCCGCAACAGCACCAGTAGAGTCAACAGTACCACCAATCCATGCACCAGCTAAAACTTCTGGCA
>CAYJDN010000223.1:0-3780 GCA_964368925.1 uncultured Desulfovibrionaceae bacterium
CTTTAGAAGCCAGAAAATAAACGGAATTGAAGCTTTAGCAAGGTGGCACCCATCTTTGAGGCATGCGGCTGTATTTCCAGATGTTTTTGTACCAATTATGGAAAAAAATAAGGCTATAGCTCAACTAGATCTCTATGTATTCGAAGAAATTTGCCGATTTATCAATCAATATTCTAAAAGCTATACTTTGCCTAGAATAGCAGTCAATTTTTCTGCGCATACATTATCAAATTCTTCACTGATTAAAAATATGATAAGCCTTTTAGAAAAATATGAAGTAGATCCAAGTAAAATTGAAATTGATTTAAACGAACAAGTTGTTGATATGTTTGAAAATACTTTAAGTATTTCTGTCAAAATTCTAAAAAAAATAGGCTTTCATGTAACTATGGACGACTTTGGTACAAGTTTTGCCACAATTAATAGATTGAGCCTATTAGATATTGATATTTTAAAATTAGACAATAACTTTCTTGCCTTACATCATGGGCAAGCGAAAGGTGCTATTATTGTTGAAGAAATTATAAGGCTTGCAAAAAGATTAGGCATGCACATAGTCGCTGAGGGCGTAGAAACGAGAGAACAAGCCCTTTGGATACAATCTTTAAATTGTGACAGCGTGCAAGGATTTTTCTTTGAAAAACCTATGCTAGAGCATGATTTACTCAAGCTTTTGGCGCAAGAAAAGAATTATACAATATAAGAAGTTTACAACAATAAAATTCCTATGCGAAACAATAATAATTTTGCGATACTATAGAACTTAAACTATATATAAGCACAGCCTTATTGTTTTACGAAAATTTATTTGAGGCTATCCTCTTTGTATAAGTTCAATACTCACATTATCAAAGGTAGTTACAAAGAAAAGTCTTGAATTATTATAGTCGATTATTTTGCAATCAGTAGGGATTTGTTTGTCTTCAATAAATTTATTGTAGTAGGCATCTAAGTCATTAGTGATGAAGCATAGATGCTTTATAGCGCCGTTATATTCGCCTAAGTCTTCACCATGATTGAATATTTCAAGCATGTCACCTTCTTTGTTTTTTATAACAGTTCTTGTGTGAAGCATATTTTCATTTAGAGCATCGCCTTCAAAATAAGTGAAGCCGAAATATGTATTGAACCATTGTGCTGTTTTTAATGGATTTTTAGCAATAATTGCAACATGTTCAAGTTTAGCGTTCATAATTTCTTCCTTATATAAATTGTTAGAGCGTGTTGTGATAGGCTCTAAATCGGCCCACGAGGCTTGATAGACTGTAGCACTTTTGGACTGAGTTCGTCAATGGCGTCATCAATTGAAGCTATAAGATCTTTTTTGTCTTTTAGTGAACCACTGATAGGAACAAGATTAAAGTTATGGCTACCAAAAAAGAAAGCATCTTCAAAAGTGAGGGCTTGCAAAAGCATTTTTTCTTCTTCGAGCATTTCTAATTCAGTCTGTTCAAGATAGTCGCCATTATCGCAAATTTTCTCAAGATCACTGCCAGGAGTAACAGAAGTTGGCATTATTGAAATCATGTAGGGTGGAAAATCATTTAGCAAAGAAGCCGTAGCTTCTGTATTTATTTCACTTTTTCCTTTGCCAGCAACACCAAGCATTAAAAGAGCGTCCCAGCGCATACCCGCCTTTTTGAGTTTTTGCAATTCAATGATAGCTTCATCTCTTGTGTAGCCTTTGTTCATTATTTTTAATGCAGGATCATAGCCACTTTCAAGGCCGATATGCAAATCATTATACTTTAACGATTTTAGTAATTTCAAATCATCTACGCTCTTATTCTTAATATTTTTAATTGAGGTATAACAAGTGATTGTTTCCATCATAGGAAAATATTGTAAAATTAATTCAGCTATTTTTACTAATTTATTCGTAGACAAGACAAAAGGATCTGCATTTACAAGATATATTCTTGAAAGTGCGCCATAGGTTGATTTCAATTCTTGTAAATCTTCTTCAACATGTTCAATTTTTGAAGTTCTAAAGGGAGTTTCCCTATACATTGTGCAAAATGAACATTTATTATGAGAACAGCCAATAGTGACTTCTAAAAGCGGTGTTCTTGCTTCCATTGGATGTCTGTATACTTGACCAGTATAATGCATATTATTCCTTGTGGTTAGAGCAATTCTATGAAAAGATTTCCCTATCTGTAAATAAAGCTTTGTGATAGAGCCAGTTTTAGTGCAAGCAAAAAATAAGCTCTATCATAAATATGTTATAATATAGAAAACACTCCAGAATGTGTTTCTAAATAAAGCGACAAAGTTCAGCAAGTTCTAATCTTGTGGTTGGATTGCCTTCTTCATCTGGATAGCCAAAAGTTACAAGGGCTGCAACTGTTTCACCCTCAGGAAGTCCAACAATTTCGGCTATTTTCTTGTCATCAATGACGCCCATAACGCAAGTTCCTACATTATGCGCAAAAGCAGCAAGCGCAAATGTTTGACAAGCTATGCCAGCATCAAAAATTTCCCAAGCATTGCCTAGCTCAGTTACATAGTCGCCAGCATCTTCAAATTTTCCACTTTTTCCCTTAACTATGCTTAATACCATTACGTTTTTAGCATTTTGCAAAGTTTTAATATTATAAACAAATCCTTTAACGCCATCGTGTGCTAATTTTTGAATAATTTCTTCATCTTGCACAAATGTAAAGCGTGCTACTTGCTTATTTGCCCAAGATTGAGTGAATTTTGCTTCTTCCATAATTGCAAGAATGTCTTCACGTGTAACAAGTTCATCTTTGTATTTTCTAATACTTCTTCTGCCCGTAATTAATTCTTTTGCGTTCATAACTGCTTCCTTTAAGAAAATGTTTTCAAAAAAAAATTTTGATATACTTATATTAAGCAGTTTTTATTTTTTTGCAATTATAGCTTTAAATGTCTCTATGGACAAATTTGTCCATGCAGTAAATGCTATGAGCTATTGAAAATAAAAATTATTCACAGCATTTTATTTGGGCATACTTATATTTATTATTATATTTTTTGCCCCATTTCGAAAGAGAATTAAGCAGGGGTAATATTTCATTTCCATCTTCTGAAAGGGAATATTCTACTTTTAAGATTTTTTCATCATAAGTTTTTCTAATAATGAGAGAATTTTCTTCTAATTCCTTTAGTTCACGTGAAAGAACACGTTTGTTTATTCCAACAATGAGCCTTTGCAATTCGCCATAACGCACAGGTTGAGAATTACCAATGTGATAAATAATTATAGGTTTCCACTTACCTCCCATGAGATTGAGGGTAAGTTCCATATTGCAATTAAATTCCTTCATTTTTATTTTAGCAATGCCTTTCCAATATACTGTAATTTATATTATTTTGATCGTCCTAGAGTTTCGCTACTGCAAATTTTAAAATCATTTTTTTCTGATTTCTTCACTTCGTATAAAGACTTATCTGCCGCTTGGTAGAGCGATTTAAAGTCTGCGCCACAAGTATCAGTTAAAGCAATGCCAATACTCGCAGTGATAGTGACATCAATACCTTTTTCAGAATAGGTAATGACTAATTGCTCGACTAAATCTCTGGCCTTAGTTTCAATTTGTTTCACGCTATGGATATGCTTCATAAAAATGAAAAATTCATCGCCGCCAATTCTACCAACTATATCATTTGTTCGGAATTGTTGTTTAATTTTGTTTGCAACATCTTTTAAAACGTTATCGCCATAGAGATGTCCAAAATTATCATTGATATCTTTGAAATTATCTAAATCTAGAATAAAGAGAGCCGCAGGGTGATTACGTGGATCTTTTAGCG
>CAYJDN010000224.1:0-217 GCA_964368925.1 uncultured Desulfovibrionaceae bacterium
ATTGCCTAAGGAAATAGACATAGAGCCGTACATTTGATTATCAACCGCTAGATCCACTGTATATGATTGCAGTATTTTATTTTGCTTTCTTTGCATATCTACATCAAGAATAAGACTATTATCATTGTCGAAAATTTCGAGTGTGGCTATATCTTTATTGTTAGATAGCTCATTTATATAAAAATCAGCTGCTCTGCTATATTCAGTAATGGGGAGC
>CAYJDN010000224.1:238-815 GCA_964368925.1 uncultured Desulfovibrionaceae bacterium
TATATCTAATGTTTGTTCAACTACTTCTGAAGCTTTTTCTTCAAAAAGTACTAAAAAATTAGTGACTAAGAAAAATGATAATATTGTTTGCGAAAGGATAATAGAAAAGAATACTTTTGGTTTTGAAAATAAAAAAACTGTAGCATTCATAGCTTGAGCATTATGTATATTCAAAGCTTTTTTATTTGGTAAAGCAAAAATAAGAAGTAGTGAACCAATTAGATAAGAGATAAGAATATAAATACCAAAAGTATCTATAAAACTTTGGTAGGGTGCAGTAAATTCGTTTTTTGAAAAAGCAACAAAGAAAGCACCAAAATCATTGGTTACTTCTGCATCTGCATCATTTAATTTATATTTTCTTAAGCCTAAATTTATCCATAATAAAGATCTTTCTTCAACAATACTTTGTAATTGCTGGTTTGGATAAATTAACTGTAATAATTCTTTATAATTATGATAGCGCCTGCCCTCATGCCTGTAGAGAATTTTTCCATTTTGGTCAATGAAAACAATTTGTTTTATCCCTAAGGAATTTAAATCTGTCCCGAGAGATTGATTTAAAGCCGTTGTAAAA
>CAYJDN010000224.1:825-3775 GCA_964368925.1 uncultured Desulfovibrionaceae bacterium
AAGCATATTTATCACTATAAACTTTTCCTAGGCTTACAGAGCGTTCTATATTAACTTTTAGCTCATTAATTATTGCTCGCTTAGTACTAATTTCAGTATCTCTATACGTATTTTGATAAATCAAAAAGGCAAGCAATACAAAAAAGCTTAATATTGTGAGTAATAAAAGGTGTAGTTTTAGATAGTTAAAAAGTTTTTTCATATTATTTTAGAACTTATTCACTTGCATTTATAATCTCTTCGTATATTTCGTCAACAGCTGCGAGCAATTCAAAAGGAAGATCCCAACCTATGGCAAATGCCATTGAAATATTGAGCGCTAAACTTGTATTTCCTTGATAAACTTGACTAATTTCACGAGGTTTTTTTCCATCAATAATTTGTTTAATAACAAAAGCCTCAAATGCACCCATATCATTAAAGTTGGCACTTGCCATGCTTAATAATGCCCCATGTTTTACATCAGCTGGGCCAGTTTGGGCAAAAGTTGGAACTCGTTTGTCAATAAAAGGAGCAAGCAATTCAACCATATGATTACGTTCGCCAGCAAGCCCAAATGTAAGATACATGGCATCAACTTCACTTGCTAATGCCGTATGGCAATCAATTCTTGCTTGAATATTTCCTGCTATATCATTTTCGACAACAGGCATTTTTCCTTCAATGAGCTCGAATTTATACAATTTTGAAGCTTTCAATATTTCATGGTAAGCAATTAAAGCCTTGCCTTCATCACTATCTTCATAGCAAATGCCTAATTGATCAAATTGGAAAATATTATAGAATAAAGCAATTTGATTGAGATATCTTTCAGGTTCAATTTTTGCGTGTATAAAGTCACTGCCTGAATCATCAACAGATTGGGAAATGCCTGAACCAATTGGATCAGTGGTAGAAAAATTCATAATATTCACATTGTTAATGTGTTTAGTTACGTCAATGCCAGCTTGAGTGCCAAAAGCAAAAATTAAATCTATATCATCTTTATCTTTAATTCTTGCTTTGAGATTTTCTATATTTTGATTTTGTACTTTTGTGTCCCAATCGGCTGTATAATATGCATTTTTTACAAATTCAATAGTATCACCACCAGCATTTTCTGAAGCCCAATCCCATACTTCCTTAGATGTGAATTTATCCGGCAAATTATTGGCATATCCATTTTCAATAAGCCCAAGATTTTCTAATTCTTGTATGGTAGCATTCAAAATGAGTGGATAATCCACATATTCTCCGCCCTCAACATAGGCTATACGTAATTTTGCTTGCGCTTCGTTTGTGCTAAAAAATGCACATAAACACAATAAGAAAATGCTTATTTTCTTAATCATTGATTTGCTCCGTATTTAATGCTGTATCTATCTGCATAGACACTTTGCCAATTAATTTTCGATTGTATGCTCTGTTCGCTAATAAGATTTCTCAGTCTATCAGCACCACAAAGCCTTTTATCAAGATTATATTCGATATATTTTAAGTACTTTCTTTGAGATGAATCAAGGCCATTCTTTGCTATATCAACTACTTTCCTAATAAAGTCGAATAATTCTATAGCATGAACCTTACCATGTAAAGCATTTTTAATGGCTTCTTCACGGAACAATTCATAGTCTTTATAATAATCAATAGATTCCAAATAGGCATTTAATTCATCATAAGAAGCCAACATTCCAGCTTGAAGTGCTGAAGCAGAAATGTGAACAGTGTCAGCGACTTCTTTGCCTGCCTCTTTTAACAAGAGAGCATCAGGCGAATTTGAACCTGGAGCACGGTTTTCAATATAACTATAGCTGAATATTTCATTCAAATAATCATCAAAATAGGAGGCAGATCGGTCGAATGCCGAAATAAATTGTTTGATACTCACATCTTCAATGTTAAAACCAAATCTTGCCCTTGCATCAATATATTGAACAAATTGTTGATCCAGTATATCTTTAATATGCGGTTTGATTACAATTTTTTCCTTTGTGCGTATGCTTTCACCAGTCCAAGAATCTTTCCTTAGATAGCTAAGTAAATTAGGGGCTTGTGGTAAGAAACAAAGATCATAATTTCTCTTATAATCAATATCTCTTTCAATAGCTAAACCATAGCATGGAAGTTCACGGCCAAAAAGCCATTTAAAATAGTCTTGCCAAGAAGAAAAAAGTTGATGTGGCATTGTATAAAGAAGCGTATCATTATAGATACTTGTAGCAAATTCTTTTTGCCATATTGTCAATCTGTTTTCCGCAAAAGTACTATCTTTACCTTCTTCATAAGGAGAATTGGCAAAAAGTGCAATGAAAACAGGGCTTAATTGCAAAATAAGATTGAGCGCATTAATAGCATTCTTTGTATCAATACCAACACTAGGGCTAAGCTGTGTTTTGCCGTCAACACCTGCATAATGGCTATGGCCACGGACATCTCTAATATAAAAATACATCGATTTGTCTAATACTAATTGATTATATTTTTCTAAGCTCACTTCATGGTTAGGTAGTTCTGAGCAATTTATAATAGATGCTTCATCTTTAGCTAAAATATCTATAATTTCATTATAGGTTTGTGAAGTTGCATTATCTAATGATTCTAGGCTATTATAAGGCCCAATAGCAAGTTCTATTATGCTTGGAACGCAATCATGCCCAGCAACAATAGAGGCAGTTCCATCTTTTCTGTTTACATCTAAAATGCTCGCATTACAATAAGTGTAATTTGCAGTATAATTTTTTTCTTTCCAAACTTTTGCAAGACTATCCAAAGTTTTTTGAGCATTATATAGTTCATGTTCTTTGCTAACTATAGGGAATTCAAGTTCAAGACCATAGGAGAGAGTATACATATTTTTTTCCAAAAGCTTAGAGATTATGCGGTAATTTCAAAAAATAATTCTATGTAATTAGTATTATTATCATTGCTGTAGAAATAATGGCTTGAAACCGTCTTGATAAGATGAACACCC
>CAYJDN010000225.1:0-3770 GCA_964368925.1 uncultured Desulfovibrionaceae bacterium
AATACTGCCCTATAACGATTAATCAAATTCCCAACCGCATTTTTTGATAGCATAAAACCCACTCCTAAATATGCAAAATAATTACTAAATTAAATTTTCTACTTTTTTATTTTTATACTTTTCTATTTTCTACATTTTTACACGTTTATAAAAGTCATATTCCTTCTATAAACGCATATAATAACAGTTATAATTACAAACACTTACAAAATAAGAAAACACGATAATCCAAAGTGTATTAATTATGTATAAACAACATAGCATGATTTGCGCTTATATGCAAGAAAAGGTAAAGATGTAGAAATTATCGGCGGTGGTAATTCTGCGGTAGAAGAATCCATCTCTCTTGCTGGTAAGGTTTAGGCAGTGTAATTCTAGGGATTTTTGATGAGCATAAGGTTGCAGACATTTACAACATTCCAAGCGATGAACAGGTATCGGCTCTTCTTTATATAGGCTACCCAAATATGGATATAGCCAAAGAAGGAATCAGAAAGCCTGTTGATGAAATCCTTTCTTTTATACAGTAAAGATTAGCGCATTTGACATCTGTTATAATTTTGCTAAAATAATAATCTGCAAAAGGCAAACATTAAAGCCCTGTCACTTGTGTTATTGCTATGATGCTTGCAGACGAACAAGGCTTGTATTTCCTAACTGCAAGCAGAAATAAAACAAAACAATTGCTTGCATTGTGGAGCTTGCCTTGCAATTTGCCCTGCAAAAGCAATTTTGAAAGTAGAATAGTTTAAGGATAAAAGGGCTTGAAGTATCGATTTTTTTGATATTATAATTTTTTTGCCCTAAGTAAGTTAGGAATAAAGCCTAATACAATTCCGCCAATAATAAAGAGTGACGCAATCATAAGAGGAATATCAATACTTTCTCCTAGATAAAAAGTTGAAATCATCATACTCGCTACAGGCACTGCCAATAAACCTAAGGAATTCACGACCGCAGGTAAATATTGGCTAATTACTGTTGAAGCCCAAAAAGCTCCAGCGGTTGCAAGAATACCAAGAAAAAGTAATTGCATACCAAGAGTAGCATTTAATTCAAAGCTTGGTGTGCCTTCAAAGTACAAGGCAAGAAATGTGGTTATTATAGCAGCAAGCAGATTTTGCCATACAGAAAGCTGCAAAGGGGTGGATTGCCAAGAGTATTTCTTAATAAACGTAATAACTATAGCCCAAAGCATTGAAGAAAAAATCAAAAGAGAACTACCTAATACCTCATTGGGATTTGTTCGCTCTGCAAAAGGATTAAAAAGAATGGCAATACCAATTAATCCAAAAATAACTCCTATAATTTGGAATTTATGTATAGGTTCTTTCAAATAAAAATAGGCTATTGGCGTAATCCATAAGGGCATAGAATACGCCAATATTGAAGAACGACCAACAGAAGTATATGAAACCCCTATATTCATAAATAAGCCCATCAAAGTCATTTGGAAAAAACCTATGACAATAATTCCTAATAGATCATGCCTTTTAGGTAAGGCTATTTTCTTTGTGATAATGAAAAGACTAAATAGAAAAACCGTTGAAATTTCATATCGCAAAGCATTAGCCCAATACACAGGGACAGTATCCAAAATTAGTTTTAAAACTGTCCAGTTTGTACTCCAAATAAGTACAAGACAAAAATAGATGAAAAGAGCTTGCTTTTTTGCCATAAGAGCCTTCTTAGAAATTAGAAACCTTCGCCTCTTCCAGTTATAGACAAATTAAAATAATGCACACAAACAAAAGCCAAAACATAGAGTCCAGATTATAAATGCGAATGAAGGTTGAATTACTAAATAGTTTTATATCGAACTAATTTTGTCATGTCAAGAATTTAATCTGTTACAAACTCACTTAAGAAATTGCACGAATTACATTTATAATTAGGTATCATTTCCTTTATCAATATCCGCTATAGTTAGTGGGTAATACACCCATTTTTAGTCATTCTACTACCTTATGAGCCGTCATAATTGTATAGCTATGAGTATTTACAGTTATTTTGCAATTATCTACCTTAATATACTAGTTCTTTCCTTTACGTTCAAGCTTGCTATTTCACTTGAAATTTTGTCATACCAATATTTACCAACATCGTCTATGGTAATTACTTTAACACTTGTAGTGCTAGGCTAATCATTAGCAAACATAATGAAATGATAAGGATTTTCCTAACAAAAGAAGAACCTATTTTTATAGCGAGTTTACTGCCTGTAATATTACCTAGGACAGCTGAAATAATAAGTGGAATCGCAAGTAAAAATAACACTTTTCCATTTATTACAAAGGCAAACAAGCTCCCAATTCCTGCTGTGAAATTAAATATTTTTGCTGTTGCAGAAGCGTTTAGCAAGCTCATCCCAAGAAAAAAATTAAAAGCGAGTATTAAAAAACTTCCTGTCCCTGGTCCAAAAAATCCATTATAAAAACCCAATGAAAAACATATTACTCCACCAACAATATACATTTTCTTTGTACTTATTTCTTGAGCTTGAGCACTTGCCTTATTAGGTAAAAAAGTTAGTAGCATTGCAAAAGGTAACAAAAATAAAATGAATTTTTCAATCATTGCAGTTTCAAATAAAAGAATAGATTCTGCTCCGACATATCCCCCTAGCAAAGCTAAGGGTATACCAATTATGGCAAGTTGCCATGCAACAAGGTTGCTTTTAGAATATACCAGTAAGGAAGTCATTGTACCAAATGGGGAAATTAATTTATTTGTGCCAAGAGCAAAATCGGCTGGAATGCCAATAACTAAATACGCGGGAAGTGCAATCAATCCGCCACCACCTGCTACACTATCAATAAAGCCAGCCACAAAATATATAACACTCATAAAGAGTATCATCCATAATTCAATTTCCACCGCATACTCCTTTCAAGACATTTTATAAGGTTATGCTTTAAAATATAAAATAACAAGTCCAGAAAAAACACATTTTTAGTATGCCTATAAATTTAGTAGAGTGATTTCAGCATTAAAACCACTCTATTGTATAATACTATATAAATGTACATTCAATAAATTTAACTACTGAATATTACATTGCAATTGTTGAAACTTCAAAGCGTTCAGCAAGTTCGCTTGCAGAAACTCTGTCTTTGTCTAGCAAAATATATATTATTTCAAACAATCTATTGATTTGCATGCTTTCCTCAAGTGTTCTTTTATAGCGTGATGTTTTTTTGTATTTCTGATTTTACAAATTCTAAATTGCTATTTGATAAAAGTGGAATGAGACTATTAATTTCATCTATAGGCTTTTCCCACCATTGAAATTTGAGCATGAGTTCAATCAATTCATCATCAAAGCGTTTGCGAATTGCCTTAGCTGGATTTCCAACAACAATAGTATATGGCTCAACATTACTTGCCAATACACTATTCGCTCCTATAATTACCCCATCACCGACTGTTACACCTGGCATAATAGTTGTATTTTGTCCAATCCAAACATCATTGCCAATAATTGTATCTCCTTTTATCGGCATTTCTGAGAGTTGAGGAACTTCTTGCTCCCAACCTTCAAAAATATAGAATGGAAAAGTCGAAGCAGCATTCATTTGATGATTTGCTCCATTCATAATAAAGTTTACCCCTGAGCCTATTTGACAAAATTTTCCTATGATAAGCTTGTCACCGTAAAAATCATAATGATGTGTAACATGACTTTCAAAATTCTTATCCGAAAAATACGTAAAATCTCCAACAATAATATTTGGATTTGTAATCGTAGGTTTCACATAGGTTACAGTTTC
>CAYJDN010000226.1:0-3750 GCA_964368925.1 uncultured Desulfovibrionaceae bacterium
TTTTGTATTTACCAAACCTGTGAATTATAAAAAATAGTGTATTAAGTCATACACAATTTAGCAGATGATGCACATAGGAAAGTAAAAAGCCAAAAAGACATTAAATCATGTTTCATTCAGTACTGCTTGCAATAAAGGAGGCGCTATGTCTAGCCTTACAGAATTTCAAGAAACTGATGAGTCAAATGATAAAATTATTAAAGCCAATACTGGTCAACATGTTGAGCAGATATTGAAAGGCTTGAAAGAAAATAAAACTAAGATTGAAGAATTTAGAGCAAATTTCTACCCTATTCTTTTTTCCTTTTCCTTTTTTCTTTTACTATTAATGCTTGTTTACACTATTGCTCAATCTTACGATTGGCAATTTGAGAGAGTATGGCCACATATTGTGTCTTACTCCAAAGAAAATGGACTTGTTTTTGGTGTGCTCTTCACTTCGCTAGGAGTGACATTGAAGCTTGTTTTTGCAAGTCTTATATCAGCACTGTTTCTTGGTTTACTACTTGCTGGCATGAATTTATCAGCTTCGCCAGTAGCGCATTTAATAGCGCAATCTCTTGTGGGCATTGTGAGAAACACGCCCCTACTCATGCAATTATATTTAGTATACTTTGTATTTGCTCCTATATTTTCGCTCACGCCTTTTTCTGCTGCGGTTATCGCACTAGCTCTTTTTGAAGGCACATATATAGCTGAAATATTTAGAGCTGGGTTTCGTTCTATAAGTCATACACAATGGGAAGCAGGCTTTTCTTTGGGCTTTAGTACAATGCAATCGGCTAGAATTATTGTATTACCACAAGCTATTCAAAATGTTTTACCTAGTCTTATTGGGCAAATTGTTTCGCTCATAAAAGACACTTCATTAGTATCGGCAATTGCCGTTGCTGATCTTACAATGCGTGCTTCAGAGCTTATTTCTGAAACATATTTATCGTTTGAAATTTGGATTATCGTCGCTTTATTTTACCTTGTACTTACCTCTAGTGTAAGTATTCCTCTTGCTTTTTTTGCCAAGCGAAAAAACAAGAATATGAAACGACAATAAGATATAAAGTTCGAGGAGTTTAACATGAACAAATGCCTTAAAGCCTTATCATTATTACTTATTTTACCTGCCCTGCTTATAGGAGGCTTGACTAGTCAAGCTTTTGCAGACAATTCAACAATTGAAAAAGCTGAAAAACGCGGTGCACTTAGAGTAGGATTTTCCTCTTTTGTGCCTTGGGCAATGCAAAATAAAGCTGGTGAATTTATCGGTTTTGAAATAGATGTTGCAAGACGTCTTTCAAAAGATTTAGGACTACGTTTTCAACCCACACCGACAGCATGGGCAGGCATTATTCCTGCTCTACTCGCTAATAAAGTTGATGTTATTATTGGTGGTATGGGCATAAGTGAGGAGCGTTTGAAGCAAGTTGATTTCACCATTCCATACGATTATGCTGTTATGGATATTATGGCAAATATTGAGAAATCTTCAAGCCTTAGAACTATGGAAGATTTCAACAAACCAGAAGTGATCATCACCGCTCGCACAGGAACAACGCCAGCCATTATAGCAAAAGAAATGTTCCCTAATGCAACGCATCGTTTCTTTGCTGACGAAGCTCCTGCGGTAGAAGAAGTATTATCTGGTCGAGCTCATGCCTTTATCTCCACAGCTCCGCTCCCAGCTTTCACTGTTGTAGAAAATCCTGACAAAGTCTTCATTCCTTTTGATTTGCCTGATACTTATGATCAACCTATTGCATTTGCAGTGAAAAAAAATGATAAAGAAACATTAGAAGTTTTTAATGAATGGATAAAAAAAGTAGAAGCAGAGGGTTGGCTGCAAGAAAGAGCGCATTATTGGTTTAGAACAAAGGATTGGGAAAAAGATTTATAATATTCACATCTAATATGGTGTAACCTATGAAAAAACAAGTAAATATCATACCTGGCACAACTCCTCCCCGTAAATGGACGCAATTAAATAAGATTGATTATAGTCTTCTTGCGCTCATCTTATTCATTACTCTATGGGCGATTATCCGCTTTATTAGCAATAATAGTTCTTTAGATTTTGGCTCACTCATGCCCTATATTGCTTATAAAAATAGTGATGATGTATGGATGATGGGCATGCTTTCTAAGGGATTTTTAATGACTATCCGCCTTGGTATTTGGTCATTTATCTTTGCCTTAGTTTTTGGTATTTGCGTTGGCTCATACACAGCAAACAAGCGTGGAATATCCGTATTACCCTTTACATTTTTTGTTCAAGTATTACGCAATATTCCACCGCTTATCTTCATATTTCTTATTTATTTTTTCTCTGGCCAATTCTTTGCTGATATGCTTTTCAGTATGCAAGACTTTGCGTATTCGCTTAGCCCAAGTGGCCTTAGTATTTTTAGTTATTTATTTGCTCCCCCTATGCAAATTGAAGGCATGACTGCCGCAATACTTGCTTTAGGGCTTTACGAGGGCGTTTATATAGCAGAAATCGTTCGTTCGAGCATAGAAAGTATTTCTGTAACGCAAAGAGAAGCAGCACGTTCACTTGGCTTTAACTCATTACAATCATTATGGTATGTGCTTCTACCTCAAGCAAAGAAAATCATGCTACCTCCATTAGCAGGCCAAACAGTATCTGTATTTAAAGATTCAGCGCTAGCAGCTCTTGTTTCTTTACCTGAGCTTTCTTTTCAATCTTTAGAAATTATGGCAGTCACTCGCAAAACTTTTGAAATTTGGATTATCTGTATGATACTTTATTTCATAATATCACGCACCTGCACACTCTTCTACTCCTTTTTAGAAAGAAGAATCAAATGGAAACAATTACAATAAAAAATACGCCTATTTGTGTCTATATCACCTGTAATGATAAAGATGAAGCAAGAAAGATTGCTAAGGCTCTTCTTGAAGAAAAGTGCATAGCTTCGGCTAATATTCTACCGCAAATTGAGTCACTTTTTTATTGGGACGAAGCGGACGAAGCAAATGAAGCAAATGAGCATACGACTTTTTGCGATAGACAAGAAAGCGTTTTACTGCTTTTTGCTAAAGAAGATAATTTTGAGCACATAAAAAAACGAGTGCTAGAGCTTCATTCTTATATATTACCTTGCATTATAGCTTTTCCTCTTAGCCTTGGGCATGATAAATTTATCGAATGGATGTGTAAAAATTAAGCCCCTTTAGAACAGTTTTCGCAATACTTTTGAAAAATGCTCTAATTTAGGGGCTCTATAAATAGCTAACAATTAAGGAAATATTATAATATATTATAGTATTTCAATTATTTCTTCTTTAGGCAAGCGAGATTTTGGCGCTTTACCATTAAAATCTGCATCATCTCTATAGCCAACTGAAACAATGACAGTTGCGCCAAAGCCTTTTTCAGTCAATCCAAATTCGCTATCAATTGCGCTTGCATCAAAACCTTCCATAGGTGTTGCATCAATCCCTAGAATAGCCGCTCCAAGCATGAAATTACCCAAGTTAAGATAAACTTGCTTATCGGCCCAATGCCTATAATCATTCAAAGTGTTTTTATGCAATCCAGCAAATAAGACTCTTGCGCCATTTGTGGCAGCTCTTGCTTCGTCATTAGGGATTCTGCCATCGGCTTCTTCCTTAGCAAGAAGATGCTCTAAATACGCTTCATCATAATCAAATTTTGACGCAAAAACTATAACCGCAGAAGCATCTGTGATTTTATGCGTGTTAAAAGGGAATTTTTCTGTAGATTTTGCTACC
>CAYJDN010000227.1:0-3745 GCA_964368925.1 uncultured Desulfovibrionaceae bacterium
TGGTAACGACTGGAACTTTGATAAGCACCAAAAAATTGATACCAAGCCTAAATTGGCAGATTTTAAGAAGACCGTAAGCGACTACCTAGCTTGGGAAGTGAATAATATCTTAAAACAAGAGGAGAGCACCAATTTGGGGGAGTTTTAAACCCATTTGATGCTAAATTACAAAGCGTCAAATGGGGAGAATTTAAGATTAAGGACTTATTCGGTAATTCTACAAGAGGCAAAAGATTAAAGAGCCTTGATAGAGAGAGTGGAGACTTACCATTCGTTACTGCAGGCGAAGCAAACGAAGGTATTTCCGCATTTATAGGAAACAAGGTAGATATATTTCAAAAGAACACGACAACAATCGACATGTTTGGCTCTGCAAAGTATAGAAACTACGAATATGGAGCGGACGACCATGTTGCCATTGTACATACTGAGCACCTAGCAAAATATGCGGCTATATTCGTTACAACAGCTTGTCACACTTCAGCCTGTAAAGGACAATTTGATTACTCCAGAAATTTTTATGCAAGTGACGCCGATGAATTAATAATCCAACTCCCTATTACAGACACGGGTTCAATAGATTATACTTTTATGGAGAATTTTATAAGCGAGCTTGAATTAAAACACCTAAGCGAGCTTGAATTAAAACACCTAAGCGAGCTTGAATTATATTTTCAAACAACTGGATTGTCAACCTACGCATTAAATAATGAAGAAAATGCTGCTTTACAAATGCTTGATGAAATTCAGTGGGAAGAATTTAGCTATAGTTATATTTTTGACAACATAAAGCAAGGTAGACGACTAAAGAAAAATGACCAACTTACTGGAAATATACCCTTTGTAATGGCAGGAACAACAAATACTGGAATTGCAAATTATATTTCAAATCCTGTTGCAAGTTTTCCACACAATTCAATAACTATTGATATTTTTGGGAACAGCTTTTACCGCAACTATGATTTCGGGGCAGGAGATGATACTGGTGTATACTGGTCTAACTCAAAAAACTATTCGCAAAAAGTCATGTTATTTTTTACAGCAATAATCAGTAAATCTTTGCTTGGAAAATTTTCTTATGGGAAAAAATTAAGAAGCTCACAAACTGAAAATATGAAATGTTTACTTCCTATCACAGCACAGGGTGAGCCAGACTATAATTTTATGGAACTATACATCAAAGCGATAGAGAAACTTGTCATAAAAGACGTGGTCTTATACGCTGACAAAAAAATAGCGGCGACAAAAAAAGCGATAAATAGCAATAACTCAAAGGAAAGGCAATAAAATGCAACCCACATATAAAAGACAGCGCTTTTTATTGTCATTTATTCGACAAATAAATACAGGTGTCACAAAAACAGACTTACAAAAACTTATCTTCTTGTATACAATGAGACATAAGCTCGACCACTATAGCTTTATTCCATACATGTATGGCTCTTACTCTTTTCAACTCTCACAAGATATTGAAACTCTGGCAAAAGATGGATATTTAGCAATTGATAAGCATAAAATATCATCACTTGGGATGTTTTTAGACAGCTCTCAATTTCAAATTGACGCAGAACGTGGCGACAATCTTATTCGCAAAGCATATAATCTACACCCGTTCTATGCAATAAACAGTGAAATTGTTGATAGAATTCTTACAGAAAACGAGCGAACAAAAGTAGAAAGAATAAAAAATAATCTTATAAATGATAATCAAGTTTTATTTACAGTAGGCTATGAAGGAAACTCCGTTGAATCTTTCTGCAACATATTATTAAGAAAAAACGTGTACATGCTTTGTGATGTTAGAAAGAATCCGATTAGTAGGAAATTTGGATTTTCTAAAAACAAACTGGCACATATTTTAGAGTCAATAGGCATTAAATATACCCATATACCACAACTTGGAATTGAATCTGAAAATAGAACATCACTAAACTCTTTACACGATTACCAAAAACTTTTTGCAGAGTATGCAAAAAAATTACCTTCTCAAAGTTTATATCTTAAAAAGGTATATGACTTGTTACAAGCAAATACGCGAATAGCGCTTATGTGTTATGAAAGTGACCGGAAGACATGCCACAGGACTGAAATAAAAAAATATTTAGTTGAAAACTATAGTATTACGGGTCAAGATTTATGACGTATGAAAAGAAGCGTATTTACATTTTGGTGAAAACATACCCAACAATTTCTGAGAAATATGCAGAACTTGTCTGTACTGCTGGAATTTTAGAAGATGGCTCGTGGGTGAGGCTTTACCCCATTCAGTTTAGGAGGTTAGATTTTTCCCAAAAATACCCTAAATACGCTTGGATTGAAGCAGAAATAACCAAAAACACAAACGACTTTCGCCCAGAAACATATCGTCCGCGCCTTGATTCAATCATACATGATGTGCAAGAAAAGCCCAAAAATCCAGACTGGAATAAACGCAGAGAAATAATTTTTAAAAATACAAAAGTACACACCAATATGGCAACGTTAATACAAGAAGCCAAAGAAAAGCATACCTCACTGGCAATTTTTAAACCCACAAAAATTAATGGCTTTACAATTGAGCCCACCGCTAGAGATTGGGATGCAAATAAAGTTGCTAACTTAAAGTCACTAAGCCAACAACTTAGTTTATTACAATCTCATGAAGAAATTGTTAAAGAATATAGCTTAGTCCAAAAAGTACCTTACAAATTCTCATATAAATTCACCGATGATTGTGGTAGAGAATCCAAGCTTATGATTGAAGATTGGGAAATAGGCATGCTCTATTTTAACTGCTTAAAAGGAAGCAATGGGGATGAAGCTATTGCCACAGAAAAAGTAAAAAATAAATATTTGAACGAATTTGCACAAAAAGATTTATATTTTTTTCTAGGGACAACAATGCAGCACCACTTGCGCTCTCGAAATCCATTTATTATTATAGGTGTTTATCCAGCTCCCTTTTTACCACCAACGCAAGGGAGCTTATTTGCCGTTTAACCACATTAAATACAACATGAAAAATGCAAGATAATGAAAATTTAGTTGCGAATTCTTCTCATACAAATTGAGGATGTTATGAACAAAGCCATAAATACACTTACCATACAAGGATTCAAATCCATTCAGAAATTAAGCAATTTTCAGTTATCCAACTTGAATTTGCTTATTGGTGGCAATGGTGCAGGTAAAAGCAATTTCATAGATTTTTTTCGCTTGGTAAGTGCCGTTATTCGCAATGACCTTGATACTTTCATTTTGAAAGGTGGGGGCATGGGGGATTTTCTTTTCAATGGAAGAAAAGTTACCGATAAAATCGTCTTTGAAGGCACTTTCGGCATGTATCACTATAGCTACACCATTGAAGCTGGTTCTACAGAGCAAGGTGTCATAACACAAAAGTCGCACACTCTGCGTGGAGCTTCATCGTATTGGGAAGGAGAAGTGGCAAATAACATTGAAAAGCTATCTCCTGAAGAGCGTAAAAATGAAGAATCCAACCCCAACAGCGAAGTCTCTTGGAAAATTTACCATTTTCACGACACAAGCCCCACTTCAAAAATGAAGTTTCCAGAAATTATTCAAGACACGGCCTATTTGCGCTATGATGCCGCAAATATTGCCCCATTTTTATTACACTTGAGAAATAATTTCCCGTCTGAATATGCAGAAATTATCAATGCCATACGACTAGCCATTCCTTTCTTTGACGATTTTATATTGCAACCCACTCGCTATGGCGAAGCAGAAAAGGTCAACATCTCAT
>CAYJDN010000228.1:0-3234 GCA_964368925.1 uncultured Desulfovibrionaceae bacterium
GATATAAAATAGTTTTATATAAATAGGTGTTGAAAACATATCTCAGAAAAATAGCACCTTAGGTGGAAAAGAAGAAAAATATTCTTTTTTGAGTATTGATATAGCTTGGATTTAGAGCGGAGAGGGCATTTTTTTGCTCAGGTGGTAAATCGCTAAAAATGTGGAATCTATCGATTTCTACTATATCTAAATAGCGTTGAGCAAATTGAGATAGATCAATAATATTTATGTAATTTTGTGATTCATTTTGAAACTGTTCGTAAACATATATTGTTTCTTTGTCTTGCGCTATTGTCCATTCATACGATAAAGTAGCTGATTCATTGTTTATTTTTTCAACAAATTCATCTAATAAAGTGATATAAGCTTCTTTGTTGTGCGCTTTGATTTTACCTTCAATCGTCCAAATAGTGTATATATGCATAATGCACCTTCTTTAGTAAGATAGGTGCATTATAAACTTTTTTGGAGGTATTTTGAATTATTTATTTTTTATTTTATTTAGATTGCGTTTCTAAATTCTTTATTTTGTTTTAATACTATGGGCAATATTCTTTGTGAAATATGTATAATTATTTGAAATTATTGTTATAATTGATTTATGTGATTTGCAAGAATTGTTTCTTCGTTGTCTGATAGCTCATCAAGTATTTGACTCATTTTTCTGCTTGAGCCACTATTGAAGATATGGCTTTGGTAGTAATGAAATTCTTCAAAGAGTTTTTCTTGGCTATAGCCAGCTAAATTACGTCTTTCTTCTGTGTGACATGGGGAGCATTTAGAGAAAAGTTCTGCTCCAATCGTTGCTTGATTCGCAGAAACAGAATTATCTATACTAAACGAAATAGCAATTGTGACTAAGATAATAAAAGTAATAATGTAGTATTTGAAATTTTTCATCAGGACCTCTAAGCGTTTAGTAAACAAGATCAAACATAAGAAACATTTTGTAATACAATTTAACTATATTTCATAGTAAGATAAATTTATATAAATTGTCAATGAGTTTTAATAAATATTTTTATTAGAACTTTTATAATTGTAAACGAGAATATTTGATATTAAAATCTTTTTATGTTACAGTGTCTTAATATTTAGGGGGGAACTATGAAAACCACAATAACTTACTGTTCTGTTTGAAATTATGAACCAAAAGCGGCTAGTTTAGCTGCTAAAATGCAAGAAGCCTTTAAAGGAAGCCAAATTGAAATGGTTGCTGGTAGCAAGGGTGTTTTTGATGTTGTCGTAGACGACACGCTTGTGTATTCAAAGGCAATAACAAATCAATTTCCAGATGAAGAAATGCTTATAGAAGAATTGTTTGCTAAATATAAAGTCTAAGATATATTTCTAGGCTGTGTTTCTAAATTAATTCTTTCGATTTTTGCTCTATCACAAAAAGTTATAGAATTAATTTAGAATTACCTTCTAATAAAAAGGCAATCAGTTGTATTATAGTAATTGTTTTTTATGGTGCTATCTTTTGCATTGCTCTTGATTTTATATTTCAGTGACTTTCTTATCTTCTAAACTTTTTGCAAGTTTAAAAATAAGAGGATAGGCAAAAACTGCAAGCAATCCTAAGCAAAGAAATGCTATCCATGCACTTCTAAAAGAGCCTGTAATATCATACATAAATCCAGCTAATGGAACACCTAGAGCCATACCAAAGCTAGCGGCAAGCATAGTAAGGGGCATTAATTGCCCAAAGGTACGAATACCAAAAATGTGCGGCAAAATAATTGTACTTGGTATGGTGAGTGAACCAACAAAAAGGCCTAAAAGAAGAGCATATGCCCAAATGGCAAGTTTACTATAAGGCGCTAGTATCAAACATAAAACAACCAAAACGCCAAAGCCAGAAGTTATCATGCCTGCTTTCAAAGTTGAACATTTGTCAAAAATGAAACCTAGTATAATTTTACCAAAAATATTACAAATCATATAGACTGAAAGAATAAGAGCTGCAAATTCTTGCGTATATCCAATGCTTACAAGATAAGGTATTGTATTGAATTGACAGCCTAAAAGTATCATAGCTCCAATAGCCATAACAAAGGCATAAAGAATAAATACTTTACTTTTTAAAGCTACTTTATAAGGCACATTTCCCTGCGAGCTTAGGCTTGTTTTTTTATCTTCTTCCTCAAGATCTGCCTCTACTGGCGCTTGGAAAGCCTCCATACCTTTTTCGCTCGGGTGCATTTTTATAATAAACAAAATAAAAGGAAGAGGAACAAACATGGCTATAAGTCCAAGAGCATGATAGCCCATACTCCAGCCATATTGCACAATAATATTTGCTATAAGCGGCGTCATAAGGGCACCAATCGCACCCGAACCAGCATACATAAAGCCCATCATTGTCGCCCTTTTATACACAAACCAATTTGCCATCATTACAGGCAAAACAGCTGTAATAGCAGGGCTAGCAAATGAAGTAATTGCTCCAAAAGCATAGAAAATCCAAATATTTGAAGCAAATCCATTTAAAAATATTAGAAAACCAGTCGTCAAAGAACCAAAAAGTAATAAATACTTTTTATTTATCTTCGTTCCCATGATAACACTGTAGATAGGCGCAGAAAAAAGACTACCAACACTCATAAGCGTCGCCACCATAGAAAAAGCGCCTACAGAATAGCCAAGCTCTGTCGTGACTGGAACTGTAAACAAAGAGCCACGAATAGCTGTTAAAGTCGCATTCATGCCAAAACAAATAAAGCCCGCTAGAACTATTAAATAATGATATGTGCTATTTTTATTCTCTTTCATACTGGTTTCCTTAAAAAAACTTGATTACCAAACACTGTGTAAGTTAGAGTAAAGCACAGAAAAAGTTAAATGTAAACTCAAATTTTAAAATATTACTTTTTTTTAGCAGGAATTAATTTGATTATTGTTGCTTCAGCTTCTGCACCAAGTCGCATAGGTGGGCCAAAAGTTCCAACGCCCTTACTTACATAAATTTGAGTATTATTATACTTATACAATCCTTTCAGATACTTGAATTGAATAATTGAAATAAGTGTAGCTGGAAAAATTTGCCCTGCATGTGTGTGACCACATAGGATTAAATCAGCGCCCGCTTCAGATATATATTCTATGCCAATAGGCTTATGCAATGCAACAACTAAGGGTTTGTCTTTATTAATGTTAATAGTCGGGAGAATGCTTTTTATAGTTTCTTTTTTCTTAGAACCATGTCCATCTTTTGAAAATTCATCAGCATTG
>CAYJDN010000228.1:3289-3696 GCA_964368925.1 uncultured Desulfovibrionaceae bacterium
ATATTAATCCCACAGGCACTAAAATACGCACGAATTTCAAGAGGGCCAACATAGGTGTCGTGATTGCCAAAAGTAAAATAAAGCGGTACTTGAGCTTCTTTGAATGGTTCTAAGTTTTCTTGGGTGAGGGCAATTTTTGAATCAATAAAATCACCATTAAATATAACTAGATCTGGCCTAATTTTATTTATATCTTCAACAAGTTTTTTTGCTCTTTCTCTGCCGGCAAAAGCCCCAAAATGAACATCTGGAGCATGATAAATTGTAAGAGTTTCGCTCAGTCCGTCAATTTCGATTTCTTGTTCATAATTCTTATATTTATTTGCTTGTAGAGAAGAGTAAATCGTTAAAATAATAGAAATAAGAAAAATGAGATGGACAGCGTTCTTTGAAGAAATAGGTAGTAG
>CAYJDN010000229.1:0-895 GCA_964368925.1 uncultured Desulfovibrionaceae bacterium
AAGTATATACAAACGAAAGAATAAATACTTTAATTTATTAATAATTAATTAAAGTAATAATTATTTTTTTAATTTAATTTATTCATTTTACGCAAAGCTTTAAATATTCGCCAATTCCCAGCATAATCTTTAAGCGATGAACATTCAAATTCTTGTGATAAAAGATCTTTAGCTCTCTTTTGCACTACAATATTTTGATTATAACCATGTTCTATTAATAATAAACCATTATTTTTCAAATATTTTTGTGCAAAAAGAAGCACTGCATCAATAACTTCTAAGCCACTAACACCCGAAGTTAAAGCGTGTTTAGGTTCATAATCTTTCACATCTTTTTCTAAAGAAACATACTCATCTAATGGAATATAGGGCGGATTTGAAATAATACAATCAAAAGCAAGCTCCTCAAAAAGTGAATTATCGCTTCCCTTTAGAATATCTAAATGAAAAAATTTCAACATTTCATTTGCATTATTTTTAAGAGCATTTTCTTTTGCAATTTCTAAAGCATCATTACTAATGTCTAGTGCGCAACAATGAACATTCTTTATTTCTAAAACAGAAGTTATGGCTAAACAACCGCTACCAGTGCCAATATCACAAAATTGCAAACAAGTATTTGTGTCTATATTTTTGAAATAATCTATAGCTTCGTCGATCAGCAATTCACTTTCTGGTCTTGGAATAAGCACATTTTCATCAACAAAAAAATCACGTCCATAAAATTCTTTATAACCTAATATATAAGCCATAGGTTCATTTTTCAAACGCCTATTTAATAAAGTATTTAATTGATCAACTTCAATATCATTTAATAAAGTATCATCAAAAGCAAGGATATGTGCACGGTTTTTCTTTGTGAGATGCTCAAGCAAAATAAGCGGAGCAGTTAGTT
>CAYJDN010000229.1:905-3427 GCA_964368925.1 uncultured Desulfovibrionaceae bacterium
AGTTCTACTCCGCTTACTTTACATTTTTCTTTAGACAAATTAAGCCACGTTTTATAGCTTAATAATTGATGCATTTATACATCTCCGTACATTTCTTTACGTATCCAAGCCTTAATCGATTCCGTTGGAGAAGACACCCCTTTCAGTTCGCCAAATTCTTCTTTAAATTCGTCTTCTAGCTCTTTAGGTAGAGTAGTTGAAAATAAATCAATAGCCTCATCAGAATTCCTTTTTACTAAACGTAAAGTAGGAGTTTCTAACCAATGATCGACCACAAAGTATATAGCGACGTCGCTCTTTGAGCGCACAGGTGGATGTTCTGCATGCCAATCGTTGTTACCCCATTCTAAGTAGAGAGTAACAGCATCTTCAGGACCTAAATTCCATTCTATTTGATAATCAGCAAAATCTTTCAATTGCATATTGTACTCCTTTTCTTTCAAATACAATAACTCTTTCCTAATAAGAAGTCAAGCTTATTAGGAAACATTCTCAAAAAGAAATTCAGGAAACACAAAGGGTCAATTTAATTATTTATTTGCCATTTATGCAACTATATAATTAAGGTTAAAGATTAATCAGATTTATAAATTAATCAAAACGAAGATTAATCGTTGAGTTCTGAACGGAATTTGCGAGAAAGTCTAAACACAACAACTCTGCGTGGAGGTAGTGTAATAGTTTCGTCGGTTTGCGGGTTACGACCTTTACGAGCGTTTTTATCGTAAGCTTCAAATTTACCAAACCCGCTCACTAAAAGCGCATGATCGCTTTTAATTGCTTGTTTCATAAGAACGAGCAAGTTTTCAATAATTTGCTTTACTTCCGCACGGTTTTTGTCTGTTTTTTCGTAAACTGCTTCTACGATATCCGCTTTTGTTAACGCTTTATTCATACCAACTCCTAATGAAATGATTTTTCAAATCTAGATACATGCTGAAATTTTCTTAGCAAATTCAGCCATGCTATCAATATTTTCATAGGCTCCTTGCTTCCATAAAGGAAATTCAGACCTTTGAAATCTTGGGATAACGTGCCAATGCACATGATACACTTCTTGTCCTGAAGCGTGAAAATTGTTTTGAAAACAGTTAAAACCGCTTGCGCCTAGTGATTGCATAAGGGCTTTACCAATTTTCTTTTGAGCGTCTAATAAATCTGTGGCATATTCTAGAGGCAAATCAAGTATTGTTTCACTATGAAACTTTGGAATAACAAGGGCATGCCCTTTATTTAAAGGAGCAATGTCCAAAAAAGCGTATACTTTATCATTTTCGTACAATTTTGCCGAAGGAATATCGCCATGAATTATTGAACAAAAAAGACAATCAGCCATTGTTTTTATCACCTTTTAAAAGTTTCTATTTAAAATTTCCAATACATACTATTAGACTTTGACTTAATATAATTTATTTTTTACACTAAGTCAACAATTTAAATAACATTAATAAAAAAGTTTTTTTAAGCTATTAAATTATAGTCTATACTTTCAAAAAGTTACAAAAAATGCAAGAAAAAAATATATCTTCTAATAATATTTTACAAAAAACAAATGATAAAATTTCTATCATACCTATATTCATGCCTTTATGGGCTTGCCCCCAAATTTGTATCTATTGCAATCAATCTTTGCAAACAGGAATGACAAAGCAAAGCATTGTTTCAAAAGCGAATTTAGAAAAAATGCTTTCCCAAGCGAAGCAAAAGGCATTAGAAAATAAAAAAAATAATATAAAAAGCGAACTTGCCTTTTATGGAGGAACATTTTCTGCACTTCCTGATGAAGAATTTTATTTGGCTCTTAATTTTCTTAAAGAATTAAAGGAAGAGGCTTTGATTGTGAAAGCTCGCTGCTCTACTCGCCCCGATGCCTGCCAAGAAGAAAGACTAAAAGCTATGAAGGCGCATGGAATTGACACAATCGAACTTGGAATACAATCATATAGTAATGAGGCTCTTGCATTTTCTCATCGAGCGTATACTAAAGAAATAGCAATAAAAGCGTGTGAAGACGTAAAAAAACATGGTTTTTCGCTTGGTATTCAGCTCATGCCCAATCTACCTCTACAAGAATACGACGATTTTTTAGAAGATTTTGAAATATCTTTAGCCCTACAGCCTGAATTTATGCGTCTTTATCCTTGTCTTGTGGTTGAAGGCACAAAATTAGCAACTTTATATAAACAAGGACTTCATAAAGTGTGGGATTTTGATAAAACCCTTGAATTACTTGCTAAAGCTCTTTATTTATCTTGGCAAGCAAACATTCCCATTATTCGTATAGGTGTAGCCTACGAGGAAGATTTTTACGCAAAAGTCATTGCTGGTGTTCATCATCAAGCACTTGGCCAAATGGTACAACAAAAAGCATTAGAAATCGTTTTTGATAAAATTATTGAAGAATTTGCAATAGCTAATCCCAGTGCGCATACTTATGATTTTCCTCTTTATTGCAAAGGCTATTTTATGTTTAACAAATCTGCCTATTTCAAAGAAAAAAATATACGTGCAAAAAATATTAA
>CAYJDN010000229.1:3437-3689 GCA_964368925.1 uncultured Desulfovibrionaceae bacterium
AATGAAATTTATGTAAGTGTATAAAAATATAAACAAATAATAATATAAAAAACAAAAAAGCACATAACTAAAATACCAGTTTGAATTTTCATTATTTAGCCTACACGTCCACAGTCAGTTTTTTTATCAAGCCCACGAAAATTTGTCGTACACCCGTAATCATATACGTTTGAGATTTTTAGCAAAGCTAAAAAAATCTCAACACACACATAAAATTTTTGTAAATGATGTTTTGCGCTTCAACAGATTATA
>CAYJDN010000230.1:0-1400 GCA_964368925.1 uncultured Desulfovibrionaceae bacterium
GATAAGTTTTGTAAGAAATGAAATAGGCAATATAAGTTCTTTTTCTCCTTGGACGGATATGGGGACAACTAGTATTAGTTTTCCTAATCCAAATAAAGGCTGGCAAAAACAAGAAAAATTTACTCCGCCTAGCTATGATACACTAGATGAGTTTTTACAATTTGCCGCCATTCAAACGCTTGAATTAGGTAAAAATGGCGAAATAGCTACTGATAATGTTTCAAAGGGCAAAACCCTTACATACTACGATATTGAGCTTTTGCAATTAAAACTTGAAGATTGGGTATATTCTGCCATTGAAGATGGCTATTACTATCTCTCTGCACAGGCTCTTGTAAATATCAGTGATGACGTAAGAGCCATGCTTATTCTTAGTGAAAATGAAGAAGGATATGGCTATTCGCATGATTTATATTTCTACACAAAGGAAGGTAAGTATATATCGCATTTTGACTCTCTAACTTTTTATAGCGATTATGAAGTGACTGAATATGCAAACGCAGCATTTGTGAACCAGCCAGACGATATGCACATTCTACGCACAATTACTGCCAGTTCTTATGAAGATTCCTCCTACAGTGTAAGAATACGAAAGTTTCCAATGAATCCAGATTTCACTCTTGTAAATGATGAACCAATAGAAATAAGCGACAAAACATTTTTTGGAAGCATAGAAGCATATCCTTATGAACTCACAGACGAGCATATAGCGCATATAATAAAGCTTATCGAGCAAGAAAATTTTGAAGATGTACGCATAAAAGAGCGTATGCTTGAAATTATCAATAATAGAAATACCACTGAAGAAAGCTATGTTACAAACTATATTGGCTACCAAAATGAACAAGGTGAAAATTTAATTTTATTAGCTTGTTATGCAAACAGCCCTACTCTTTTACGTGAATTTATAAAAGCACATGTGCCTTATGCTCTTGAAGCTGGCTCTACAGTACTTAACACAGCTGATTATAGTGAAGAAGATATAGTGCCCTATGATGATCCTTATTTCAAAGACTATATGACACTTCCAATTTCCTATATTATAGCAAAAAACCATCAAAAACTATTTGATATTCTTGTGCATGAAGCAGAGTTTGATGTAATAACATACGGTACAAGTGGAACAGATCCTTTTATGTTTGCCGCAGAATATGAGCGTGTCGGTATGCTTAAAACTCTTCTTGAGAAAGCATATTATATTAACTTTGAATCAACAAATGAATACGACATGTCTATTATTGACTATGCAATACAAAGCAAAAATCAAGAAATAATAGATCTTGTAAAACAATACCAAGAGAAGCAATAATTAAGACTATATGATACTTACAATCTGTTAAAAAGCTAAGCCCCATGCGAATTTCCTAATATATATAGGACTACATGGGGCTTTATGATTT
>CAYJDN010000230.1:1410-3642 GCA_964368925.1 uncultured Desulfovibrionaceae bacterium
ATAAAAAAAGATTTTGGTACTTCGTACACAAAATCCTCACTCACAAGAAGCGTCGTTCTTGTTTCGTTCGCTAAAGACCTACTCACTTTGTTCGTAAATGATGAGGTAAGAAACCGATTTCAATAGACTATTTACGCTATTTTAAACTACTGGTGCCTTTGAACAGGATTGAACTGTTGACCTCATCATTACCAATGATGCACTCTACCAACTGAGCTACAAAGGCACAAAATAGTAAAAAGATTTGTAGCAAAGCAAAGTGAACTTGTCAAGGAAATATTATTTCAATACATTTCAACTAATTAGAGAAAGCCTTACAAATTTACAATAATCTCTTGACCCCGTTGAAAAATCTTCTATAATTACCCACATGAATATTTTACTCTGTGAACTAAATAGCTTTGAAAACATTGAAAACAAGCCATTCCACTATGGCAATAGCGCTTTATCTATCGCTATAAATCTTGTAAACCAAACAATGCAAACAAATCAAAGCACAAGCGAAACAAGCGACAATACTTACCTTCTTGCAAAAAAAGGGAGTCTTCTTGCGAACATAGCAAAAAACAAAGGAATACAAGTATTGTATCTTCCTGAAGGAAATTTTGCACAATTACGCTTGGTTCACATGCTGAGAAAACACAAACTTAATGCCATACACACTTTTGACATTGATTCAGCGAACCTTATCATCAAAGTAAAATCATTCCTCCAAAAAAATATTTTGCTTATTCATAGTGAAAATAGACTCACTGAAGAAAAAGAAGTGTTTGCAAGTAAAAGTTTTGAAAAAATTGATAGTTATGTTTTTGCAGATGCTCTCTTTCAAAGATACTACAAACCAGGCATGATGAATAAGAAAAGTTCTGAATTACCAATAGTTTCACTTCAACATATTGAAAAAACTATAGAAAACGAAGAAGAGCCACAGATCACACAAATTCTTGCAAATTCTTATACCATTGATCAGAAAAGCAAAAATGCGAAAGCTCGCTTTCTTGTGCCACTTCCCTATATAAAAGATTCGCAATACAAAGAAATCCTTGAATTTTTGAAAAATTTTGACTCTACAACCGACTTTGAGTGGGAAGCGCATTTCTACGGTCTTGGCGATGAAATGCAAAACTTTCTTGACTACGCTACAGAACTAGGGATTGAACACAATCTTCTTGCTTTTTTTGCAGATGAAAATGAAGATTCTTACCAATTCTGCGACCTATGTATTTTGACTCTGCCAAGAGAAGAATATATAGTTTCCCCTCTTTTGCTCGCATGGAAGAACAAAATCCCCGCTCTTTCAACCACAAGTATTCCATATTTTAGACCTGCAAAGCATAATGAAAACATCTATGTTGCTGATATAAATAAAAAAGATTTATTCCTAAAATCTATGATCGATTTATTAGAGAATGACGAATTGAGAACAAAACTCATTCTTGAGGGCAATGCTCGCTACAATACAATTTTAAATCTTTGCGACGCTTACCCAAATTTCTATAGAGAAGAAATAAAAAATAAAAACACTTAAATTTTAATCACTTAAGAGCATTTTCAAAAAAAAGCTCAAAAGAGCTCTTGCGCTAATTAAGTAAATATATTAGAATACTTCCATGTATTAAGGAATGCTTTTAAAGAACTATTTTTATTAAAGATTTTAAGTCGTTAAAAACATTAAACATTTTCTAAAAAATTTCTATTGACAAATATGTATAATCTTTGTTAATTTAAATATTCAGTTACTTGTAAGTGTATTTTTTAACTTTTCAAAAAAAATACCAACTTTTGGGAGAGCTAAGTCTATGACAAACAATCAAAGAAAACAAAGCCTTAAATTAGAGAATAATGAAATGTATACATTTCAAGGCCAACTCTTTGCTGAAGCATCTTGGTTTGATGATGATACACAAGACATCACTCGTCAAAGAATTTACTCCACCGACGAAGGCGCACACGTATTCTCAATTTCAGAGGGCGATGGCGAAAAGCGTGCATATAAAGTTTACGAACTAAAAACAAGCAACGATAATGTTCACCTTTCAAATCTAAGCGAAAAAATCGATATGCCACAAGATTTATTTATGACTTATGTCAAAAGCTTGATCAGCTGTATTGATAATGATTCAAGCGCTGAAACAACACTTGAGCAAATCGAAGAACTACTTAAAGCTGCAAACGCTTAGTTATATTTACAATAAAATTTCTCCTCTTGTTATTGTCAATAACAAGAGCATA
>CAYJDN010000231.1:0-226 GCA_964368925.1 uncultured Desulfovibrionaceae bacterium
AAGCACAATTCATTACTGAAATTACGCTTAATGGCTATGATCCTAAGAAAAAAATCTATACAGCTCTTGTTTCTCAAGACAAAGCACGCACCATAAAAAAGGGAAGCAATGTCTATATCCCAAGAAATGAAGATGCGCTTAGATCTGGTTTTAGCTGGGAAGACACATCTAATTATATTTTAGGCGAAGTGGTTTCTGTTTCTAGAGAAGCTGATTGGAAAACTGG
>CAYJDN010000231.1:269-3595 GCA_964368925.1 uncultured Desulfovibrionaceae bacterium
AATATTTTGCATGGGTTGAAGACGAAAACTCAAAAGCCGTACAAAGAGCTATAAAAACAGGCATTTGTGATGGTTATAATTGTGAAATTATAAGCGGCCTTAAAGCAGGCGATAAAATTATCACTAGCGATAGAAAATTATTAGTAGATGGTATGCTGCTAAACGATAGAGGAGCAAACTAATGATTGAAGTATTTGTAAAACGACCTGTCACAACTATGATGTTCGTTCTATTCTTGGTTGTAATGGGGCTTACATCAATGTTATCGCTCAATATTGAAAAAGAACCAAGAATTGATTTTCCTGTAGTATCAATACAAATTGTTTATCCTGGTGCTTCACCTGAAGAAGTAGAAAATGAAGTAATACGTATAGTTGAAGAAAGCGTATCTGAAGTTTCTGGCATTGAATATATTCAAGCGCAAGCCTATGAGAACATGGCTTTAGTTCAGGTTGTATTTTTACTTGAAGAAGATGTAAATATTAAACTACTTGAAGTAAAAGATAAGGTAGAAGCCGTTCAAAACGATTTCCCAACTTCGGTTGAGAAGCCAATTATTTCAAAAATCGACATTTTGTCAGCTCCTGTTATCACTCTTACTTTGGCAAGTGATAATCATAGCATGAAAGATTTATACGAATTTGCCGACACAACTTTGAAAGGCAGCTTCAACTCAGTACCTGGCGTGTCTACAGTTGATGTTATTGGTGGTGATGCTCGTGAAATTAGAGTCTATCTTGATTCAGAACTCATGATTCAAGAATTTATCACTATTAGCGATGTTATTAATGGCATGGCTCAAGCAAACGTTACTGTTGCTGGTGGTGAAATTATTCAACATAATAATTCAACTGGCATTAAATTTTTCAGTGAATTCCAAAGCTTAGACGACATTAAAAATGTTACTTTCACAACAGGTGAGGGCGGAAAGTTTAAACTTTCAGATATTGCCATTGTAGAAGATTCAACAGCCGATAGAGAATTATCTGCTACTTTTAATGGTAAAGATACCGTACTCTTATCTATCAAGAACGCTCCTGACGGTAATGCAATAAGAATTTCAGAAGAAGTAAGGCAAAGACTTCCTGAAGTGCGTGCTCATGTTCTTCTTGAGGGCATGACTCTTGACATTTCTGGTGACACTTCTGTTTATATTTCTAATGAAACAAACTCAACTATTGAAAATATTATTTATGGTATGGTTTTAACATCTATAGTAATATTACTCTTTACAGCAAATATCCGATTTACTATCATTACTTCGCTCATTATTCCAACATCTTTAGTTGCAACAATGTTTCTTGTGTCTGCGTCGAACTTTACGATCAACACAATGACCTTGCTTGCATTAGCATCTGTGTTAGGAACGCTTATTTCAAACGCTTTAATCATTATTGAAAGTGCCTTATCCTTAATTTCTAAGGATAAATCACCAGAAGAAGCGGCTATTGAGGGAACAAAAAATGTTGTATTGCCTGTTTTTGCCTCTTCTGGCACAAACTTAGCCGTGTTCGTACCTATTGCTTTTATGGGTGGTATGGCTGGTAAATTTATGATTCAATTTGGTTTAACAGTAGTGTTTGCTACTCTTTTATCAATTCTTATCTCATTCACTCTTACCCCTATGCTTATTGCAAAATTGATGAAACCAAGCAAACATGGCCTTAGCGAACGCATTGCTGACGGCATCAATTCTTTCTTTATAAATAGCTATAAGCCTTTCTTCAACTTCCTTTGGAGATTCAAAATTATTGCTGTTGCTCTATCTTTTGCAATAATGTTTGCTTCAACTTCTATCGTTCAATATATCGGCGTTGAATTTGCGCCTATAAGCGATATGGACGAAATAAACATCACAATAAAGACCCCACAAGGCTCTACTCTTGAAAAAACGACTGAAAAAACTGCTCTCATAGACGAAATTGTGAGAAAACATGATGTCGTATTCTCTACTGTTGCAAGAATAGGTGAAAATGGAACAACAAATGCAAACTTGCAAATCAACCTTATTCCACTTGCCGAACGCCCACAAATGAGCGATGTTCAATTAATTGAATTGCTTGTAGCAGAAACATCTGAAATACCTGAAGTTTCCATAGACTTTGTGCGTGGAGCTGGTTCTGGCTTTGGTGGCGCTGATATTGCACTAAACTTATACGGCAAAGACTATGACAGGCTTATTGAATATTCAGAAGAAGTGAAGCAAAAAATGCAAGATTTAGGTGTCTTCCGTTCGCTCACTTCCTCTTATCAGCTTCCAAAAAATGAAAAACGCTTTATTCCAAATCAAGAAAAACTCAATCTATATGGCATAAATAACGCTCAAATAGGTGCGGCTGTACGAGCTTCTGTCTTTGGCGACACTTCAAATAGTTTTAGAGATGAGGGCGAAACCTACGATATTAACGTATTGTTGAACGAATATTCACGTAATAGTGATCAAGTATTTGAAAATATTTATGTTGCATCACCTAAAGGTTTAATCCCCATCAGTGAACTTGGCGAAATTGTTGAAGTAAAGGCATTCTCCGAAATCAAAAGACGTGATAAAGAGCGTAATATTGAAATATCTGGCTACTTAGGCAAAAGCACCTTGAGTCAAGTACAAGTTCAAATTGCTCAACTCATGGAAGAAGTAGATTTTGAAGAAGGCTATGGCTTCTTTTATAGTGGTAATGCCGATATGGCAGCTGACTCAAATGCTGAACTCATGCGAGCAGGTATTCTAGCCGTATTACTCACCTATATGGTTCTTGCTGCCGTGCTCAACAGCTATTTGCACCCGCTCACCATTGCTACATCTATAGTAACTTCATTTGCAGGCGTATTTGTGATGCTCTTCCTAACTGATTCAACAATAAGCATGCCTTCAATGCTTGCAATGATCATGCTTATCGGTTTATCAGTAAACAATTCTATCCTCATCGTAGAAAATGCTGTAACTAAAATAACAAAATTGGGCTACACAATAAAAGATGCGCTTTGGGACGGCTATGAAACCAAAACTCGTACTATATTAATGACTTCTATTGCTGTTATACTTGGTATGGTGCCTCAAATGTATTCACCAGATGCTATGAAATCATCTATGAGTGCTGTTATTATTGGTGGTATGCTTGGCTCTATCTTGTTCACTTTCTTACTCACTCCTACTATTTTCTTCCTCTTAGAAAAATTGAGAACTTTCAAATTATTCAAAAAATAGAAAGAAAATAAATAATAAATAATAAAAAAAAAAGGGCTATCAATGGATTTGTTAGCCCTTTTTTATGCTATCTTCCTAGAATGTTATTATAGTTTATTAAAAATTTTAGGGCATTTTTCAA
>CAYJDN010000232.1:0-3582 GCA_964368925.1 uncultured Desulfovibrionaceae bacterium
TTTATAGGTTGCATTTGGATCATCGGCCAATCGTTTAGCGTCTTTGTCGAGTTTATTATTGCTTTTCGCTGACGTCACTGCAAAGCATTCGCCAATAGCTTTTCCACTATCAGTTGAAACGTCGAAACCATTACTTGTGCCAAAATTAATTGTGATAGGTTCCTGAAACTTTTGAAGTAATATTTCACCGGCGCACAAACACACTAAATAAGTAAACACTTGGTTTAAATATTCAATAAAATTAACTTTTTCCTTTTCCTTTTCTTTTTCCTCAAATATTTTTTCTTCTATGGTTCGTTGAAATTTTAACTCACGTAAGAACTCCAGAGGATTATTGAGGTGAGGAGACTTTGTTAATAACTCTGGAATTTCATCCATTTGCTCCAATATTTTTTCACGAATAAATTTTATATCAGCTATAGAGTCTATAGGAGCTTTTTTACTTTTCAGAGGGAATTCTATCATTTTAATTTCCTTTCGTTCCGAAAAATGAAACGCGGCTATGTTACGCTTTTAGAAAATTAAGGAGGTAACATCATGCCCAGATACAGAAGAAATTCTTCCAAGGTTGGCCGGCAAATGCCTGATGCCGACTATATTCGCTTTAAAGTTGCCGAGTGGTTGCCCCGAGCCGTAGGAGATGGGGCACCTGTTAATGATAACTTCTTTGAATGTTTAGAGTTTGCGCTTGGAGGACTTGGCGGCATTAAACGTGACCTCATCTGTTTATTAGATTCAACAGCCAAGCTTCCGCCCTCGAAAACGGCAACTACTACTATTAATACGGTTCCGTCCCCCAAATTAACAACCAGAAACAGCGCTTCCGTTGTCGAAGACTTGCAACGCACCCACTTGAAAAACCTAGCTTGCGAACTTGACAATATTTGGAACGAACATGAACCGCTTCAAGAATTAATTTTAGAGCTTTCTTTAGCCTATTGTCAAGGATTAAAAAAGATTGCGGCTCCACTGAATTTTCAGCGGAGTTATGAACGATTAGAAAAGATTTTTCTTTGCGATAACGAGATGTTTTCTTTGCTGGAGTTTGTTTATATCTTACGCAATGTGAGTGTGGTTGAGCACTATTTTGAAGATGATATTGAGGTTCATAAGGGGATAAATAACCGCCTTTTGGCCGCCATTTTGGATATGCCCATTGACGGCATTCAAAAGGCTTTGGATAACGCCCAGAATCAAGCCCTTTTGGAACTCATGCGCAGCGACCGTTTCGAATTACCAAAAGCGGTGGAAAAACTTTGGCATTTGGAAGGGGAGGCAAATATTGAAGAACTCTTTTACAGTAAATTAAAAGGCGAAATTCTCCCTTTGGCCGAGTTCAATTTAAAAGCGGAAAATGTGGAGCATATCAAAAATTTACTCACCGCTCCCGGGGAAACACCGGTGCATATTTTGCTCTATGGAGCGCCGGGCACTGGCAAAACTTGTTTCGTCAACAGCCTGGCATCTGCCTTGAATTTTGAGGCATGGGAAGTGGTCAGCCGTGAAGAAGATGACGACCGCAATCGCCGCAGTTCTCTGGTCGCTTCCGCCAAACTTGCCGCCCGCCAAAAGAATACTTTCATTTTGGTTGATGAAGCCGAAAGGCTGCTTGACACCAACATGGGGCGCTTCAGCCAAGCAAAAGACAAAGCGTGGCTCAATAGCTTTTTAGAAGAGCCGGGGCAGAAAATCATCTGGGTAACGAACAGTGTCCGCCACCTTGATCTAGCCGTCCGCCGTCGTTTTTCCTTCAGCCAAAAGTTTGACCAATTGACCAAAGCACAACGCCGTAAATCGTGGGAACGCATTGTCACACATGAAGAAGCCGAAACATTCCTTACGGCAGATGAAATAAAAAAGTTGGTGAAACGTTTCGATGTTCCGGTGGCCGTCATCACTAAAGCTGTGCGCCAATGTAAAATTTTACCTTGTGCTGAAGGGGCTTTCGCCAAATCTATTGAACGTATTTTGAAAGCCCATTTAGTATTACAAGCTGACGGACGTAAGCTAAAAAAGCCCCCTAAAACCAGCAAAACGGTGGATAAAAACTATATTATTGAAGCCGTAACCTTGCGAGATGATAAAGAAAACAGGATGCCTGTTTTTATGCGCAATATGCACCTTTTAAGTGAACGTTTGGAAAAACCCAAATCTTTTTTGCGTGGCGGTGGGAACGTACTTTTTTATGGCCCTCCCGGCACGGGTAAAACAGAGCTGGCCCATCATATTGGTCAAGAATTAGGGCGAAAAATTATAGTTATACGGGCCAGTAATCTACTTTCCAAGTGGGTGGGCGAAGCGGAAAAAAATATTGCCGCCGCTTTTTATGAAGCAGAACAAAAAAAGGCCATTTTAGTGCTGGACGAAGTCGATTCCTTTCTTTGGCCCCGCGAAGAGAGCTCTCATTCGTGGGAAGTGACTCAAGTAAATGAGTTTCTGACAGCGCTGGAAAATTTTTGGGGCATTTCCATTTGCACAAGCAACCGCCGCACCAATATGGATCCAGCCGCCATGCGCCGCTTCCATTTCAAGTTGGCCTTTGACTACGCCCGCCCAGATCAAGTAGCTGTTTTATATGATAATATCTTAGCTCCACTGGCGAGAGGCAAAACCTTAACCGACCTTGAAAAAGTGCGCCTAACTGAACTGCGCTATCTGGCGCCTGGTGATTTCGCCGCCGTCCGTTCACAGTTTTGGCTTCGTGCCGAAACCCGTCATCAAGAATTAATCGACGCATTAATTAAGGAGCAAAATCTGAAATTAGAGACCAAGCAAATAGGCTTCTAAAGAGAGTAGTTCTTTAAGTTGTTGCGGTGTTTTAGATTCTCAATTAATAATAGAGGTGAATAACATGAAAAAATTATTGTTACTTTTTGTTGGTTTTAATTTGATGTTCGGAATTGTTCCGGCTTCATCATTGGCAATAAAATTAGGTTCTTACATTTTTTATGATGGCGAAACCGTCGGGCCAACGATCCGCCTTGAAGAGGGGGGAGTTGGCTATTATGGGCAAGAGGGGAGGGGCTATAATTTCACTTGGGAAGAAGATGAAGAGAGTGCCAACTTAGTTGTTACTCCTGAGCACGACTCTGAGCCGATGTTTTTCCGGATTATGGAATATGACACTTTGGGGTTTGGCAGTTGGGAGTTCATTCATGAAGATGTGTTGGCAGAGGGTGGGGACGAAATAATCCCTGATGATGGAACTGCGCCGATTCCCGATTCAGTGATTATCCAAGACGCTTATTATGAATGGGAATTTACAACGTATGAGGTTCCAAATGATTACCCTAAAATTGGGGTGTCGATCACTGCCCACGGTGGAGACGTGGTAATAACCAACATAATTTTTGGCAATCCCCACGCCAGAGTTGACCCAAATTCATTTCCGGTAAGGATTAAAGAAGGGCAACGGGCAATCATTAAAACGAATAGCACTGAACATTCGATTAATAAATATGGCTTGGAAGTTCTAAAAAGCATACGAATAGAATCAAATTTTGGTAGCGTTGTTAAATTCTTTTGATATTTGAAGGGAAAGTTTTAATAAGCTTGAATTCTTTAATAATCTTCCCCCTTGTC
>CAYJDN010000233.1:0-2855 GCA_964368925.1 uncultured Desulfovibrionaceae bacterium
ACTCATAAATTTATAAATTTATAAACTTATAAACTCATTAAATCTTAATATCTATAATGATCTGGCTTGAACGGGCCGTCGGTTTCGACTCCGAGGTATTTTGCTTGTTCTTCGCTAAGTTTTGTTAGTGTAGCGCCTAATCTAGCGAGGTGTAGTCGAGCCACTTCTTCGTCTAATTTCTTTGGTAGGATATAGACTTTATTTTCTAGTTTATTATTAGAAGCGAGCTCGAGTTGTGCTAGAACTTGGTTTGTGAATGAGTTTGACATTACGAATGATGGGTGACCTGTTGCGCAGCCTAGGTTTACGAGTCTACCTTCGGCGAGAACCACGATAGATTTACCGTTTGCGAACATCCATTTATCTACTTGTGGTTTGATATTGATACATTTTGCATTTGAGCGATTTTCGAGCCAATCCATATTGATTTCGTTATCGAAGTGCCCGATATTACATACGATAGCTTCGTCTTTCATGTTTTCCATATGCATTGAATCGAGAACGTGATAGTTACCGGTAGCAGTGACATAGATGTCAGCTTCTGGTAGGGCTTGTTCTACTGTTACAACTTCAAATCCTTCCATAGCTGCTTGTAGTGCGCAGATTGGGTCAATTTCAGTAACAAGTACACGAGCGCCGAAGCCACGCATTGAGTGTGCGCAACCTTTACCCACGTCGCCATAGCCGCATACAAGAACTACTTTACCTGAAATCATAATATCAGTAGCACGTTTGATGCCGTCTGCGAGTGATTCACGACAGCCATAGAGGTTATCGAATTTTGATTTTGTAACGCTATCGTTTACGTTGATAGCGGGGAAGAGAAGTTTGCTTTCTTTTTCCATTTGGTAGAGGCGATGCACACCAGTAGTTGTTTCTTCTGAAACGCCACGAATTACAGGTGCTATTGTTTGCCAGTGTTTAGGATTACGTTTGAAAGCGAGTTCTAATCTGTCCATAACACATTGGAATTCTTTGTTATCGTGTTTTTGACCAAGAAGAGCTGGATTATTTTCGCATTCAACGCCTTTATGAATGAGTAGAGTAGCGTCGCCGCCGTCATCAACGATGAGGTCAGGGCCTGAGCCGTCGGGCCATGTGAGCGCCATTTCGGTACACCACCAGTAATCTTCTAGTGTTTCACCTTTCCAAGCGAAGACGGCTGCGAGTTTATCGGCTGCAATAGCGGCAGCAGCGTGATCTTGTGTTGAGAAAATATTACATGAAGCCCAGCGAATATCTGCGCCAAGGGCGTATAATGTTTTGATGAGCATAGCTGTTTGGATTGTCATGTGTAGTGAACCCATAACTTTCAAGCCTTTGAGTGGTTGAGTGGTGCTATACTTTTCGATAAGAGCCATAAGGCCTGGCATTTCACGTTCTGAAAGTTGCATTTCTTTACGGCCGAATTCGGCTAATTCGATGTCTGCTACTGCATAAGGAAGAGATAAATCAATATCACGTATCATTATAATTACCTACTATTTTTTAAAGTTAATTGGAAAAGGGCTAGATTTTTTTTCACATTGATAGTTTCTATTTTATCAAAGTAAAATCCAACATTTTGAGCCATTTGTATAAATTCTTGTTCGTCAAAACCCAGCCATCTATCGCCGTAGTCTGAACGCAAGGATTCGTCATTGTGTTTGATGAATTCGGTGACAAGAAGAGTACCGTTTTTCTGTAGTATTCTTTTGATTTCTTCTAATACTATTTTTGGATCTGAAAGGTGGTGTAGCACGAGGTTGATGCATGCAAAGTCGGCTTCGCCGTCACGTAGCGGGAGGTGATCGAGTTCACCTATGCGTAGTGAAACTGAGGGAAGTGACGAACCATCGCCTTCTTGAAACCTGCGTCTTGCAAGCTCTAACATGCGTGAAGAGCCATCTACTCCGATGACTTCTTTTGCTTTATGGCGCAATTCTTCTAATACTCCACCAGTACCACAACCAAGATCTACAGCAGTTTTGCAGGATTTTGGTAGTTTTTTTAGAACAGAAGATGGAAGATTAAAGTCGCCAAGAATTTCACGATTGAGAGCGTCCCAGTCTTCAGCTATAGCATTGAAGAATTGGCGTGTTTTTCTTGCTCTTTCTTCAAGTATGTGGACAGCCATATCAAGATCTGTTCGAGTGGTTGGCATATCTAGCGCAAATGGGAGCATAGCATCAAGAAATAAACGGCCTTCGCCAGAAGGTACGGCTGTGTAATAGACCCATAGACCATCACGGCGTGACTCTAATAAACCTGCGTCAACAAGAATTTTTAGATGTCTTGATATGCGAGATTGCCCCATGTCTAATAAGGTTACAATTTCATTGACAGAAAGCTCGTATCTTACTAACACAGTCGCTAATCTTAGCCTTGTTTCATCAGCTAGAGCTTTAATTGCTTTTAAAGCAAACATGATACCTCGTATATTTCAGAATTGTGAAATATGTATTGAATTTTCTATATGTTTATATAAAGAAAAATTGATATTGTCAAGTTTTTAATCTTGAATTTAAGATTGACATAAGAATCGTATACTATATATTTGTTTTTTATTTTATTATTTAGGTTGGTTGTGTATGGAATTTGAACTTTGGGTTGTGGTCTTTTTGAGTGCGGCGTATTTTCTTGCTGGATTCATAGACAGTGTTGCTGGCGGCGGTGGTTTGATTGGTGTACCAGCTTTTTTAATTGCGGGAATACCTGCTGAGTTTGGCCTTGGAACAAATAAAATAGTTGGTTCATCGGGCACATTAACTTCGCTTGGAATTTATGCAAAGAGTGGCAATGTTCTTTGGCAGTTAGCATTAATTGGAATTCCAGCTGCTTTATGTGGCGGTTTTGTGGGCACAGAAAGTATTTTG
>CAYJDN010000233.1:2865-3566 GCA_964368925.1 uncultured Desulfovibrionaceae bacterium
TCTTTGATAATAATTTTATTGAAAAACTTATTATATTTTTATTACCAGTAGCAATTTTAGTCACACTAATGCCAAAGAAAAATCTTGATAATGAAGAAGAAATTAGCAAGAAGAAGCTCTATATAGTTGGTGGTACTATTTGTTTTGTGCTTGGATTTTATGACGGATTTTTTGGACCAGGTACAGGCTCTTTCTTTATTATTTCATTTAATTTCTTTTTAGGAATGTCGCTTTTAAAAGCTTCTGCAACTGCAAAGATTTTTAACCTCACAACGAATGTTGGCAGTTTAATATCTTTTGTTTTGCATGGTAAAGTGTTATTTATGCTCGCTATTCCACTTGCGATTTGTAATATTTTGGGCAATGTTATTGGTAGCAAATTAGCAATTAAGATCGGTGCGCCCTTTGTAAGAAAAGTTTTGATTGTGTCATTAATTATATTACTAACTACACTAATTGTTGAAGTGTTTACATAGATTATATAGTAGTCAGGATTTTTGCTTTTTTTTTTTATATTGGGTTTTTAGATTATAGATATTGATTTAATATTTGGTTTTTCTTTTTTTTGCCTCCGGCGGCCAAAGGAGTTGCAACCCCTTTGGAAACCCATATGAAAAATTGGCGATTTAGAAAATCTACGTGCAAACACTAGATTTTCTAAATCGCCAATTTTTATAGCAGTGTCAAACTTCATTAGTTTG
>CAYJDN010000234.1:0-3552 GCA_964368925.1 uncultured Desulfovibrionaceae bacterium
GTCATTTGACATAGAAAGTATATGTTTTTTTATTTTAGTGAATATTAAGAGGGGTGTATGGAAAAACAAAGTGTTGAAGAATTTATGGAAAGTGCTCTTTTTCTGTCCAATAGATTAGACGATGCACTTTTAGAAAATGCTTATGAACAAGCTATTATTGACCATAAAGCGGCAGCAAAAAGTGCTATAGCCCTCCATTTTGCTTTAGAAAGTGAGCATTTTCCAAGGTACACGCTTCAAAGTAAGAATGCTTTTACAATTGAAGAAGAATATAGCTCACGTGAACTTTCTTTCTTTATCATTGATGAAAGTTTTACTTCTCCAGCTTTGTTCATAGCGGCTCTTATGCCTGCTTTGCTCGCAAAAAATACTGTAGCCCTTATTTTCAAATTTGAACCAAGCTCCGACATCTTACTCACTTGTGAATTGCTCGGTTTAGAATATACTTTTTTATTCACAGAAATAAAAGATATTGAAAAAATGCTTGTAGATGCAAAAGCGCACTTCCCCAATTTTACTTGTGTACTACTTGGTGAAGACGATTCTTTGCTAGATACTCTCTATCTAAACGCTATTCGCTATACCTGCTTTGACTATGTCCCTCAAATACTTGCTGAAAATGGGAATACTGCTTTTCAAATTGCCTATCCAAATTCGCCAATTTATTATTCTATCGCTGAAATTCCAAAAGAAATTGAAGTAGATATTATATCAAAGAACTTTAAGTTTGAAAGTGAATTGTCTTATGAATACAAATTGATAGACGAAGGCCTTTCTTGGTTTCATGAAATTTTATTTCCACTTGAATTTTTCCTTATGTGTAAAAAATCTTATTATTTTGCGGAGTAGTGATGTCTAAAATAGAAGCTATTAGAAATATTGGCGTTATTGCGCATATTGATGCTGGAAAAACCACTTTAACAGAACGCATGCTTTTTTATACACAAAAAATTCATCGCATGGGTGAAGTACATAATGGCACGGCAACAATGGACTATATGCCCGAAGAGCAAGAGCGTGGTATTACTATCACTGCTGCTTGCACCACTTGCCAATGGAAAGAGGGGCTATTTAACATTATTGACACGCCTGGTCACGTTGATTTTACCATTGAAGTTGAACGCTCCTTACGTGTGCTTGATGGCGCTATTGCCGTTTTTTGCGCAGTTGGTGGAGTAGAGGCGCAATCTGAAACAGTTTGGCGACAATCTGAGCATTTTAAAGTACCAAAAATCATATTTATCAATAAAATCGACAGAATAGGCGCTGATTTTGAAAAAGTACTAGAAGAAATTCGCACAAGATTAAATGCGAATGCCGTTGCGCTCACCCTTCCTTATGAAGACAGCAATGGTAAAGATTGCATAATACATTTACTTGATAAAACAAAATTATATTTTGATGAAGAAGATCAAGGACAAAGTATACAAGCGTTAGAATTAACAAAGGAAGATGAAGAATTTATTCAAGCTTCACGTGAGAGTTTCCTTGAAAAATTAGCAGAAGCAGATGAAAGATTTTTAGAGCTTTATTTATCAGAAAATTATACAAATGAAGATATTTAATCTGCTATACGTCGTGCTACTTTAGCTCTATCTTTCATTCCAGTATTTGCAGGTTCAGCATTAAAAAATTCTGGTGTTCAACCCCTACTTGATGGGGTAAATGCTTTTCTTCCATCGCCTTTAGAAAAAGAAATTGATGCGCACAATCCACAAACAGGACAAAAAGTTTCTCTAAAAGCCGATATGAAAGAGCCATTCACTGCGCTCGTATTCAAAGTGCTCTATCAAGACAGTAGAAAACTCGCCTTTTTGCGCATTTATTCAGGTTCAATAAACGAAAGCGACACTATATATAATGTTACCCTTGCGCACAGTCAAAACAATCAAAATTCCCCTGTCGACGTTAAAGATAAAGCGCAAAGGCTCTTTTCATTACATGCCGACAGTCAAGACGCTCTCAAATCAGCTAAAGGCGGCGAAATTATAGGCGTATTTGGATTAAAATCAGCTAGAACAGGCGACACATTCACTCTAAATGATGAAATTATTTTAGAAAATGTGCAGCACTATCAACCTGTTCTCACTCTCGCACTTGAGCCACGCAATAGCGAAGATTCGAAGATAATATCTACAGCTCTAAATCGCTATATAGAAGAAGATCCGACCCTAAATGTTATTGAAGAAGAAGCCACAGGCCATTTTATAGTATCAGGTATGGGCGAGCTTCATCTTGAAGTATTACTAGAAAAGCTCAAACGTGAATATAAAGTAGAGCCACGTTCAGGGCAACCACAAGTTATTTACAAGGAATACATAAATTCGCAAGCTGCAGCTTCCGCCATTTTTGACAAAGAATTAGGCGAAGTAAAGCATTACGGCAATGTATCCCTAACCATATCTCCATACAAAAATAATGATCAAGCCAATCTCATACGTTTTGCTTTTGATACTAGCGCAATTCATCAAACCATATTAGATAATGCCTACGAAGCCGCAGAAAATGCTCTTTCCTATTCAAAGCAAGGCAATCAATTACAAGAAATTTTGCTAGAAATAACAAATATAGAAAAACATGAAAACATCACCCCAGCAGGCGTGCAAATGGCTATAAATCAAGCTCTACAAGATGCCTTAGATAAAGCAGAAATTTTACGTTCTGAACCCATTATGGCTGTTGAAATTTCATGCCCTGAAGAGCATGTGGGCAGCAGTATTTCCATTCTCTCGCAAGCAAATGGGAAAATTGAAAATATGCTCGAAGCCTCTAATCCTAGTGCCGCAATTGCACTAAAGAAAATTCAAGCAAAAGCACCACTATCACAGCTCTTCGGATTTGCTACTTTACTAAGATCCGCCACGCAGGGTAGGGCCTCATTGGTTATGCAATTCGATTCCTTTGGGACTTTATAATTTTAGGTTGAGTGTTAAGTTTTATTAAAGCACGGTTTTTACGGGTTTTTTTAAACTAAATATTTATGCAATATGCTATAAATTTCATATAAAAAAGAAAACAAAGATAATCTATTAAATTTTAGCTCTATTACGAAAAAAAAGCTTGACAATTAGCACTATATTGGTCTAAATAATTTGTTCTTTCTAATATGGAGTATATTCTATTTAGATATTTACTGCAATAGTGCTTGAAAAAATAGTGCAATGATGAGTAGATATATAAGAAGATTTATTCAAATTAGTTAGAAGATAAATTTTGTATGGAGAAAAGTATGCCTACAATTAATCAGCTTGTCCGTTCTGAACGTAAAGTGACAGCTAAACGTAAAAAGACACCTGCTTTGCAAGAATGTCCTCAACGTCGTGGTGTTTGTACACGTGTGTACACAACAACACCTAAGAAGCCTAACTCAGCTTTACGTAAAGTCGCTCGTGTGCGCTTAACAAACGGAATGGAAGTCACCGCGTATATCCCTGGTGAAGGTCACAACTTACAAGAGCATAGCGTTGTAATGATTCGTGGCGGCCGTGTAAAGGATTTACCTGGTGTGCGTTATCACATTATCCGTGGTACGCTTGATACTGCTGGTGTTAA
>CAYJDN010000235.1:0-3550 GCA_964368925.1 uncultured Desulfovibrionaceae bacterium
AGGGGCCATGTTTTCGTAATGAATTGAAATGTATTGTTTTTGCAATATTTTCCTTACCAGAACCTGTTGGGCCAAGAATGAGAGTATTAATTGGTCTTCTTGCTATTGTAAAGGCCAGATCAATTTGAGATTTGAAAAGTTGATTTTGACCTATTATCATGTTTTTATTGTATATTTCTGATACACTTAAATCAAGTTGCGCATTTTGTGAGAGCAAATATTTTTTTGCTTCTTCTAAAGCTATATTTTGCGCTTGTAGAGTTTCTATAAGTTGATCTCTATGGTATTCTCTAGCAGCAACTTTTACAGCCATAAGTCCAAATGACTCAGCAAGTTTGTTGATTTCCTTTGGTACTTCTGTAGATTGCGTGAGTTCAAAAAGCTTTGCTTCATCATTTTGCCTATTCCAAGACAAGTCATCACACAATTCTATAAGCATTTGTAAATATTTATCTATTGACATAATTTCTTACTTTAGTCCTTGAATAAATTTAATAACTTCGGCTACTGGTTGTATTAATTCTTTTGGTATATAGGCATTTTCAGTTCCATGTTCAAATAGATTTCGAGCAAGGTCTACATTTCGCATAATTGGAATGCCCTCTTCTTTGGCGACTTCAATCATGCGATGCGCAAGAGCATCTTGTCCCTTAGCAAGCACTAATGGAAGCGGAGTTTTATCTTTATCGTAATCAAGCGCTATTGCGAAGTGGGTTGGATTTGTCACAAGTACCTTTGCCTTTCTTGTATTACCAAGCGTATTTTGAGAAATCATTTCTTGATGTAGTTGTTTTCTTTGACCTTTAATTTGCGGATCGCCTTCACTTTCTTTATATTCACGCTTCACTTCATCTTTTGACATCATATTTTCTTTAGTATGTTGATATTTTTGATAAAGAAAATCAAGCGCAGCAATAACGCAAAAAGCAGCCGCCGACAAAAGTAACATATCACCAATTGCATTACCAATCAAGACAAGCATTGAGTACAAATTTGATTTAGGAATCTGAAATAAATAAACAAAATTTTCCATAAATACATTGTATACAACAACGCCAATAACAGTCACTTTTAGTAAATTCTTAATAAATTCAATAACATTCTTGATAGAAAAAACTTTTTTGAACCATTTTGATGGACTCATATTTTCTAATTTTGGCATAGCACTTGCGGGAACAAATAAAACACCAACTTGTGCAAGATTAGCAACAAGCGAAAGCACCATAACTAGAGCGACAAATGGCAAAGTAATATTTACAATAGAGCTAATAACCCCAAAAAGTGCTATAGGCATTGCTTCATCAAAGGGTAAATTCATAACTTGTACGGGTATTTCCATCATTTCTGAGATAGATGCAAAAATACTTGGCCCCATCATAATCATATAACCAGCTATGCCTATAGTCGTGACAGCAGACGGCACATCTTGACTTTTAGCAACTTGTCCCTTGTTTCTTGCGTCCCTCAGTCGTTTGGGCGAGGGCTGTTCGGTTTTTTCGTCACTCATAGAAAAACCTAATTCGTAAGTATTTGAAGCAATTGTTTAATAAAAACATTCGCTTCATTATATAATGTGGGTGTTAAATCTAAAAGAACAAGGAAATAAAAGCAAATTAAAAAACTCGCCATGCCACTTTTTATAGGCATTGCAAGCACATAAACGTTTAATTGTGATGCAAAGCGGTTCATAAGTCCTAATGAAACATCTGTGAGTAAACATGCAATTGAAATTGGGGCAGCTAATAAAAGCATGTTCATCATTATCCATGTGAATTTTTCTGCGAAAAATGTAGCTACTTGATAATCTATATTTAAAGCAATTGTTGAGATAGGAGGAAAAATCATATAAGTGCCGTAGACTACTGATATATATGTAAGAAATCCACCGCTCACAAAAAATAAATAAGTAATAGCTTGAAAGAAAAAACCACCAGTCGGGCTTGTTTGATCACCCGACAAAATTTCAGAGCCTTCTGCTTGTGAAGCACCTCTTTGGTTATCTATAAAGAAACCAGCGCTTTGTATAGCCCAAAAAAGTAATGCTCCAATATAGCCAATCAGAAGCCCAAGAATAATTTCCTTTACTAATATAAGCACATAATTAATAGTGAACACTTGATCTAAGCTTGAAAGATCTGGTATTTGCGCTACTAAAGCTGGGTGCAAAACAAGATAGAGTGAGAAAACTAAGACCATTCTTAATTGACCAGTGACAACAGCTGAGCCTAAGAAAGGAGCTACCATAGCAATAATAAAGAGCCTTGGCATTCCTATCAAAATGGCTAAGATGTGTCTATACACATCATAAGAAGTGATCAAATCTTCGAGCATAATTTATCGCTTAACTTTTGTGTTTAAAACTATAAATTGAATTGTATATCTAAATTAAATCAAATGGAAAGAAGAAAAAATAGAGTTTGCATAACGTAATAATTCGCCTCCAATATAGCCCCCCATAATAGCGAGCGTAGCCGCTACTGCAATGAGTTTAATACCAAAGGTGAGTGTTTGCTCTTGTAATTGCGTAACAGCTTGAATTAAACTCACCAAAAGACCAACCACTGACGCAACAATAATTGGCGGCATTGAAAGCATCAATACCAAATAAAGCGCTTGAACAGCAAGATTAATTACTCCATCCATAATTTTTCCCTTAAACGCTAATTCGAGCTAAAGGTTGAACGGTAATTTCAGGACTTAATTCTTGATAGGACAAAACAGCTAAATTATAATGATCGCCCTCGATTAATCGCCTAATATATCTACGTATATCCATACTTGCCATAAGCACAGGCTTTTGTGTATTGTTTTGATAATCACCTGCTTGTATGGTTAATTGGCTAATAAATTTCTTAGTTGTATCGGGATCAAGCGCAAGAAAAGCACCAGCCGATGTTTGCCTTATCGCCTTACGTATTGTTTCCTCTAAATTAGGATCAAGCAAGATAGCTGGGAGCATATTTTGCCCTTTTGAATACATATATGAAATTTGCCTTTTTAGAGCAATACGCACATATTCTACTAACATAACTGAATCTTTTTCTTTAGGACTCCACTCTATCAAAGCTTCAAGAATTGTTCTTAAATCACGTATAGATATTTGTTCTTGAATAAGCCCTTGGAAAATTTCAGCAATTTTCTGCACTGGTAATAGTCTACTTGCCTCACGCACTAAATCAGGTGCACGCTCTTCCATTTTATCTAGTAAGTATTTTGTTTCCTGCATACCTAAGAATAATGAAGCATGTCTTGAAAGAAGTAATGAGAGGTGGTAAGCTAAAATTCTTGAATGATCCATAACAGTTAGACCAGATTTTTCTAAAAGAGGTCTATGCTGTTCTGCCACCCAAATACTTTCTAAATCAGGCAAGAATTTCTCGCCTTCCTTAGCTTCAATACCTAGCATTTTTAAGTTTTCTATACTTTCATTTACTAATACTGCGCCCTTTTCTAATGTACCTTGAGAAATAGGAATTTCATTAATTTGAAGTGCATAGCTTAAGGCGGGTAATTGTGCTATACGTAAGTTAATACCCGGAAATGGTACACC
>CAYJDN010000236.1:0-3542 GCA_964368925.1 uncultured Desulfovibrionaceae bacterium
CGCACGCAAAATCCTCACGGCGCATTTTGTGTCAAAAATGCTTGTTCGCTAAAGAATTTGGTGCTAATCGCACACTTGATTTTTACAAAAAGTTGTGGTTTCCCCGCCCCTCGAAAATCTTCAAAAAATAAATCTTTAAAAAACTAAAAAATCTTATTTTTCAAAATAGGTGTAGCCACGCACGCCTTCTTCGTAGGCCTGCATGAGTTGGTATCTTTCTTTTGGAGTCATACGTTTTTCACGCACGGCTTTTTCGGCCATACTTCTAATATCTTCTATGATACGGCGTGGGTCGTATTCTACGTATGCGAGGATATCTTCTACGGTATCGCCACGAATTTCACGTGCGAATTCGTATGAGCCGTCTTCGTGTATACGCACGGAAACCACGTGTGTATCGCCTAGGAGGTTATGTAAGTCACCTAGTGTTTCTTGGTATGCGCCGACGAGGAAAGTGCTTAGGTAGTATTCTTGTTTATCTTTGAGAGGGTGTAGATTTAGGGTTGAGCGGTATCCTTGCGGATCTATGAAGTTTGCAATACGCCCGTCTGAATCGCAAGTGAGATCTGAGAGGATACCTTGCTGACTTGGGTATTCTTTGAGTCTGTGAATAGGCATAATTGGGAAGAGTTGGCCTATTGCCCATGAATCTGGGAGCGATTGGAAGACGGAGAAGTTGCAGTAATAGATATCAGCGATTGAGGCTTCGATATTTTTCATATCTTTTGGGATATGCTTCATATTTGGCAATTCGTCTACTACTCTACGCATGATGGCCCAGTAGTATCTTTCTGCTACGGTGCGGTCACGCAGGCTTACTCTTCCAGCGTTGAAGAGCTGCTGCATTTCGTCGTAGTAGTACATAGCGTCATTGTAGCTTTCCTGCATATTTCTGAGGGTAAGTCCGTTATATGCTTCTTGCAGATTTCGCACGGGTTCTGGGGCGTCTTCGGGTAGGTTTTCTGGTAGTGTGCCTACTTCGATTACGCTGACGTCGAGGATATTGAAGAGGAGCATAGAATAGTATGCTACGGTAGCACGTCCTGATTCTGTGACTATATGTGGGTGTGGGATTGTGAGTTCGTCTAGTATGGTCATTACGGCTTCGACTACGTCTGTGCAATATTCGTCTAGCGAGTAGTTTCTTGAGCAAACGTAATTTGTGTGTGAGCCGTCGTAGTCGACTGCTAACCCGCCGCCTAAGTCGAGGTATTTCATATTTGCGCCTTCTTTGAAGAGTCCTGCGTAAATACGGGTAGCTTCTGTGACTGCGGCACGAATATCACGAATATTTGGTATTTGCGAGCCGAGGTGGTAGTGCATAAGCTGGAGTGAATCGAGCATTTCAGCGGATTTTAGGGTATCGACCACGTCTATGATTTGTGAGGAAGTGAGTCCGAAGTGGGAGCGTTCGCCGCCAGATTCTGACCAATGTCCGCTTCCTTCGGTGGAGAGTTTCACACGCACACCGAGTAATGGTTTTATGCCTAATTTTTTTGAACGATTGATAATTATTTCTAATTCGCTTGGCATTTCTAACACGAAGAAACATTTTAATCCCATTTTACAAGCGTGTAAACCAAGATCTATGAATTCTTCATCTTTATATCCATTACAAATGAGGCAAGCTTCTTTACTTCTAAGTTGCGAAACAGCGGCTATGAGTTCGGCTTTTGAACCTACTTCAAGCCCGTGATGGTAGGCGTGACCGTATTGAGTGATTTTTTCAACAACTTGTTGCTGTTGATTAACTTTGATAGGGAAAACACCTCTATATTGCCCTTGATAGCCTAATTTTTCGATAGCATTTCTAAAAGATTGATTGAGTAATGCGAGTTGTGATTCAAGTATATTTTCAACACGCAAAAGAACAGGCATGTCATAACCACGGTCTTTAAGCCCCTCGATTATTTCAAGAATACTGATTTCTGGGCCACCATCATGTCCAAAAGGTCTGATAGTTACGTTCCCTTGCTTTGAAATATTAAAATATCCTGCGCCCCAGTTGTTAATACCGTAGAGTTCAGCAGAATCTTCAACGCACCAAGTTTGAGTAGAGTGTTTTTTTGCCAATCTAGTATCCCCCTTAGAAAGTTGTTGCAGATTTAGCACAAAACTGTTAAAAAGAAAAGGCTTAAAATACCTTTTTTCCATTTTTCTTACAATATGTCAAATTCTGAAACAAAAGTCACCCACACAAAAGATAATTCTACCTATATTTTTCATGTAGATATGGACGCTTATTATGTAAGTGTTGAATGCTTGCTCAATCCTGAATTGAGGGGCAAGCCTGTTGTTGTGGGGCATGATAGCCCTAGAAGTGTGATTTCTGCTTCTTCTTATGAGGCTAGAAAGTATGGCGTTTTTTCTGCGATGAGTGCTGTTAAAGCCAAACAGCTTTGTCCAAATTTAATCTTTGCATATTCTGGCAGGGAGCATTATGTAAGTATATCAAAAAAAATAATGGCATGTTTGCGTAATTATTCGCCTTTAGTTGAAGTTATGGGTATTGATGAAGCTTATATGGACGTTTCAGGCCTTTGGCATTCTTACGGGAGTGCGCATGAAATGGCAAAACACATACAAGCAGAAATCTTTCAAATAACGCAAGGACTTACCTGCTCTATTGGCATTGCGCCTTTGAGATTTTTGGCAAAAATTGCTTCTGATTTAAATAAACCTCATGGGATTGCACAAATTGAGGAAGAGGAAATTTTATCTTTTTTAGCTCAATTAGATCTGTATAAAATTCCATTTGTAGGGAAGAAATTTTTAGAGAAACTACATAAATTTGGAATTTATACTGGTAAAGACGCACAAAAGTATAGTAAAGATTTTTTTGAAAGAACTTTTGGTAAGGCAGGAACAATGCTTTATGAAAGAGTGAATGGAATTGATTATACACCAATTGTTACTTACCATGAGCCTAAATCGGAAAGCGCTGAAATTACTCTATCGGAAGATACTTTGGATAAAGAAGAATTGAAGCAATATTTAAAAATTCATGCTGAACGTATAGGGGAAGGGCTTAGAAAAATTGACAAAAAAGCTGGTGTTGTCACAATAAAAATTAAATATAAAGATTTTTCGCAAACAACAAAACAAATTTCCTTACCCACCCCAACCTATCAAACGCAAACTCTCTATGAAATAGGTTGTCATTTATTGGATAGTTTCAATCTTAAAAAAGAAGTGCGCCTTATCGGGCTTGCTGCCTCGCAATTTGATGTTAAAGAAAAGAATATTCAAAAAAGTTTATTTGATGAAATAGAAGAACATACTATTTTGCAGGCAAGTGCAGTACGCAAAGATTTTCAAAATGCCATACAAATAGATCAATGCAAAGAAAAACAAAGAGAAAAACTTGATTCAGTTCTTGATGAAATAAAAGCAAAATATGGCAAAAAAAGCATTGGTACGCTCTAAATTATCGCAAAACCTCTAGGCTGTGTTTCTAAATTAATTCTTTTTCTTTTTGGTGATATAGCCAAAATTTCTTCTATTTGAAATCTGACGCAGAGAGAGGCGAAAAGGCGATTTTG
>CAYJDN010000237.1:0-3537 GCA_964368925.1 uncultured Desulfovibrionaceae bacterium
GATTTGTCAACAAAAAAATAAAAATTATATGTATTTTTTTGAATTTTCAAAAAATCTAAATAATAATGAATGGTTGCATTCAATTAGCATATGTTACGATAGAATGAATTTTAAAGCAAGAAAGGATTCGGTGACGAAGCGAATCCTTTCTGTTTTGTGGAAGCTGAATTTTGCTTCAGCAAGTATTTATGCTATACTAGCTATACTGCATAATTGGATACTTCTTGCAATATATAGGAGGTGATGAAGCAAAGTCTTGATGCTTAAGAAAATTGAGAATTGATAAATGGATTTTTGTGAAAAGTGTATCAAGCTTTAAAACTCAAAATCAGGCTGCCACCTAAGCAAGCTAACAAAAGTTCTTGTTGAAGTCAATAAAAAAATCTATAGAAAATCTAAAAAACAAATTTTATAAATAATAACAGTGTATTATGTTTGTGTTTTTTATATTGTGAAAAAAATATCTTGTCGACTTTGTTTGTTTTGATTTATAAACACAAATTAGCGTGAGTTTCTTGGTGTGTTTTTAAACTAAAGGTATTTGCTAAAAAAAAGCCACAAGCAAAGAGCCTGTGGCTTAAAGCATTTTAACAAAAGCTCATTATTTAATCATCTTTTCCTAAAATGCTCCAATTGTAACTAGCTGGTCTAGGGCTAACTACTTATGATAAATTCACGGAGGATTTATCAAATATTGTTAAAATTCATGCGAATTTTATTTTTATCTTTATTAAGAGCTAATACTTTCAATTAGATTTGTCAATGCAAAAGAATTAATTTAGAAACATACCCTAGATAGTGTCGTCATAATATGATTTTTCGTCTTCTATCAAGGAAGATGAAAATGCTTTGAAGGAGTTTATTAAAAACATAAATGACTGAAAAAGCATTTGAAATCTGACGCAGAGAGAGGCGAAAAGGCGATTTTGACGACACTGCCTAGAACTGCATGCGTGATAATTCTTTATAGGCCTCTAAAGCCTTATTTCTTACAGCCGTTGTCATACTAATTCCTATGCTTGCCTTTTGTAGTGTCATCATAAGATCGTGCACATTTTGCGTTTCACCTGATACAAATTTCTTTGTTTCAACAGATTTTTGTGTTTGCATATTCTGCACTTCTTGTAATGATGAACTTAGAGTGTCAGCAAAGGATTGCACTTCTTCTTTTGGGATTGATGCAATAGAATTATTAACATTATTGAATGTCTTTTGCGACTTTTGAAAAGCAGCAAGAGCATTATCATATGCATTCATCGTTGATTGTTGTATCATAAGTGCCTTCCTTTGATTTTATCGTATAGATTTTGGGCTATTAGCCGCAAAATCCTCACTGCGCATTTTGTGTCAAAAATGCTTGTTCGCTAAAGTATTTATTTACTGCGTAAATTACTTACCAATTTCTAATGCTTTCATATACATAGACTTAACCGTATCTACTGTCGTAACACTAGCGATTTTATCGTATAGATTTTGGGCTGTTAGCCGCAAAATCCTCACTGCGCATTTTGTGTCAAAAATGCTTGTTCGCTAAAGTATTTATTTACTGCGTAAATTACTTACCAATTTCTAATGCTTTCATATACATAGACTTAACCGTATCTACTGTCGTAACACTAGCGATTTTATCGTATAGATTTTGGGCTATTAGCCGCAAAATCCTCACTGCGCATTTTGTGTCAAAAATGCTTGTTCGCTAAAGTATTTATTTACTGCGTAAATTACTTACCAATTTCCAATGCTTTCATATACATAGATTTTACTGTATCAACAGTAGTCACGCTCGCATCGTAGCCACGCTGGGCAGTCATCATTTTGGCCATTTCTTCTACGATGTTGATGTCAGGGTAGAGGACAAAGCCATTTTCATCTGCATCAGGGTGGCCAGGTTCGTAAACTTCTTTGTAAGCCTTTGTATTTGTTGCAATATGCGAAACCCTCACGCCCTTAACCTCACGATCTAGAGCCGATTGCATATGCACGCCAAAGTGATTATCAATGTTTGAAGTTTCTTGAATTACAGTTTTAGGCAAATACGGCCCACCCTGCAAAGTGCGAGTGGTTTTCGCATTTGCAATGTTCATTGCTATAACGTTTAAATGGGTTCTATCAGCAGAAAGGGCAGATGAACCAATATCAAGAGCGGTCATGAAATCCATTATTTACTTCCTTCTGAGATAATAGTTTTTAAGCCCGTAAAAGACTTTTGGGATATTTGCGCCAATGTTGTATATTGTAGATTATTCTTATTGATTTTCATCATTTCTTTATCAATATTTACACGATCTTCACCATGCACAACTCTAGGAGTGAACTTCTTTTCGAAAGTCGCACTAAAAGTATTTACATCAAATGTCGTCGGCATGTGCTCCTTAGACGTTTGCGTAACCTTACCCATAGCTCCTAAATTTAATGCTTTTTGAAGCTCTTCTTCAAAATAAAGTTCTCGTGGTTGATATTTTGGAGTATTAACGTTTGCGATATTACCCATAAGGACATTTTGCCTCTGTAATTGCATATCCATAACCCTGCTTATCAGGTCTACATTTGGGTCAAATTTCATAAGTGCCTCCTTGTCAAAATGTGAAGACTATTTTTATTTTGTCTTTTTTTGACATTTCTCTATATTCCCCATTGCAAAGAGCTTGCCAAAGTTGAAACTTATTATAATCATTAACTTTTTTTCTTGCTTTTAAGCAATGTCAAAAAAATGTTCTCTTCTTTTTTCTTGCTTTTCATTCGCCGCATAAAGAGTGTCAAAAAAATATATATACACTATTTTTACAAAATGAATGAGAAATAAATACAATAATATTGCCTATTTATAATAGTAATATATTATGGTACATATTTTGCTATACAACATACATATAAAACACGAGGGTAATTATATGGCAGCACCAAAATTAAATTATTCAGCTTTTTCACAAAGTGGTGATATATTTTTAGGAATAGGCATAGTACTTATATTATTAGTCATGCTTCTTCCTATGCCAAGTGCATTCATCGATATGATGCTTGCATTCAGTATTTCCTTAGCGCTTCTCATTCTTATCACAAGCATGTTTATGAAAAGCCCTTTGGAATTTTCAATTTTTCCAAGTTTACTCTTGGTCACCACCTTACTAAGACTTGCCTTGAACGTCGCAACCACAAGACTTATTTTATTAAATGGTGCAGATGGGCCAGATGCCGCTGGTGATGTTATTCAGTCTTTTGCTGAATTTGTTGTCGGTGGTTCATACATTGTTGGTGCTGTTATCTTCCTTATCCTCTTCATTCTAAATAAAGTTGTTATTACCGCTGGTACTACCCGTATTGCTGAAGTTGCTGCTCGTTTTACTCTTGATGCTATGCCAGGTAAACAAATGGCTATTGAAGCCGACTTAAACGCTGGACTCATAGACGAAAAAGAAGCCACTGAACGCCGTGTCGCTCTTAGACGTGAAGGCGATTTCTACGGTGCTATGGACGGTGCGGGCAAGTTCGTACAAGGTGACGTGACTGCTGGCCTTATCATTACAGGTATCAACCTTA
>CAYJDN010000238.1:0-3530 GCA_964368925.1 uncultured Desulfovibrionaceae bacterium
TTTGACACAAAATGCGCAGTGAGGATTTTGCGTGCGAATGCACCAAAATCTTTACTATAAAATCAAGGTTTTCCCTCCCCCAAACCCCCTCCCTTTCCTTACAAAACTTTTAATGTCGCTAGGTAAAGCAGGGATTTAAATATAATCCTATGCTCGAGGAAGTTTTCTTAGTACACTAAACAATCTCTATATATATCAAGTGTCTGTTGAGCAAGAAAGTCTATAGCGTGAAATCTATGCCTTTAAAATACAATAAAATCACACACACAAAATCTATACTATAAAATCCCCATAAGTTATTTTTAGCAAAGCTAAAAAATGACTTATTCGAGGCCAAAAATTTTGTAGATGAAATTTCGGATTAACATAGAAAGTGAACAAAATTTTTGTGTGCAACTTTGAATTATTTGTAAAAATAAGATATTTGCATTAGAAATACGCGATTTTGTATAATTACCTGCGTAAGCGTACTTAAGTACGTGCGCAAAGGTAATTATCAAAATCGCTTATTAATGATGTGAATAGCTGGTTTTACGAAAAAATAATTCAAAAATGACCATGCATCAGAACAAGCAAAGCTGTTCATGCATAAAACAAACAAACAAACAAATTATCAAATTAACAGCATAAAACAAATAAAAAAATATAAAAATAAAAAAACTATAATAATTATAAACAAATACATATTCAAATTAAATAACATATCCCCTAATATTAATTATAAAAAGAATGCACTTGCAAAGGGTGCATAGTCTATGCTATTTATTCAAAAACACAAATCATAAAGTAGGTTTTATATGCTTGTTTATCTTATAGGTGCTGGCCCTGGCGATAGGGAACTTCTTACTCTCAAAGGAAAGCGTGCGCTTGAAGAAGCGGATGTTGTTGTCTATGATGCTTTAGCGTCAGAAGACTTACTCAATTTTTGCCGTAAGGACGTAGAAAAAATCTATGTAGGTAAAATTGCAGGCAACCATGCGATGAAACAAGAAGATATAAATAAAACTCTTATTATCAAAGCAAAAGAAAACAATGGACAAATAGTCGCTCGTTTAAAGGGCGGAGATCCATATATCTTCGGCCGTGGTGGCGAAGAAGGCGAAGCATTGCATGAAGCTGGAGTGCCATTTGAAGAAATTCCAGGCATTTCTAGTACTATTGGCGGCCCTGCTTATGCTGGTATACCTGTAACCCACCGAGCTTATTCATCTTCACTCACCATTATTACTGGCCATGAAGATCCAACAAAAGAAGATTCTGTCCATAATTGGGAAGCATTAGCAAAATCTGCTTCTACACTTGTTTTTGTTATGGGTATGGCAAACTTACCACATATCACAAAAAATCTTATTGATGCTGGAATGAATCCTAGCACTCCTGGAGCATTGGTCTATAAAGCGACTACTCCAGAACATCGCTCTATTACAGGCGAAATTCAAAATTTACCACAACTAGCAAAGGAACATAATTTTACAAATCCATGCCTTATAGTTATCGGTAATGTTGTGAAAATGAAGGATAAATTAGATTGGTTTGAGAAAAAACCTCTACTTGGCAAAAACATTGTTGTGACAAGGGCAAGAGAACAAGCAAGTTCTATAGCGCAAATGCTTTCTAGTCTAGGCGCAAATGTTATACAATTCCCGACAATTCAAATTAATCCAATTGCTGATTTTAATGAAGTAGACAAAGAAATTTCTCAAATGCAAAATTACGATTGGGTTATTTTCACTTCTATAAATGGCGTTGAACACTTCTATAATAGATTGCATACAATCAAAAAAGACAGCCGCATTTTCAATAATTGCAAAATTGCTGCTATTGGACCAGCGACGGCTAAAGGCCTAGAAGATAGGGGTATTATTGCTGATTTTATACCTACAGCTTATATGGCTGAGGGTATAGTTGAGGGCTTACAAGAATTTGGAGTTCAAGGCAAAAAAGTTCTTATTATCCGTGCTAAAGAGGCAAGAGAATTACTCCCTGTTGAATTAGAAAAACACGGCGCTGAAGTAAAAATACTTACTATTTATGAAACAGTTGCAGGCACGAACAACAAAGAAGAACTTCAAGTGTTGCTTGAAGAAGACAAGATAGATTGTGTGTCATTTGGGTCATCTTCTACAGTTAAAAATTTCTTTGCACAAATTCCTGTAGAAAGCGTAAAGCAATTACAAAGATTAAAATTTGCTTCTATCGGTGACATTACTTCAAACACATTATCTGAATTTGGTTTTAAAGCAGATATACAACCTGAAAATTTCACCATTCCAGAACTTGTTGATAGCATTAAAAAATTCTATTCAAAATAGGGGAAGAATATGCGCTTACAAATAGGAATATTAGCCTCAGGCAGCGGTTCGAATGCAGAAGCCATTATGGAAGCAGCAAAAGAGGGCAAATTAAATGCTCAAGTAAAACTTATTTTCACTAATAAAGCCAATGCTGGAGTTATCGAAAGAGCGAAGAAATATAATATTCCTTACTTTGTTTTAGAGCATAATAATTTTAATAGTCGTGAAGAATTTGACGCAAAAATGGTTGAAGTCTTGCAGGAATATGAATGTGACACGATTGCAATGGCAGGATTTATGCGCTTGGTTACGCCTATATTCATCAATGCTTTTAGGGGGCGCATTCTTAACGTGCACCCTGCTATACTCCCCTCTTTTAAGGGAGCTCATGGCATTGAAGATGCAAGGAATTATGGCGTGAAAATTTTCGGTTGTTCGGTGCATTTTGTTGATGAAATCATGGATAATGGCGAAATCATTATTCAAGCGGCTCTACCTGCCGAATTTGAGAGCGAGGAAGAAGCAAGATCGACAGAAGAATTATTGCATAAATTAGAACATAAAATATATATCCAAGCATTGAAATGGCTTAGCGAAGAAAGACTTGAAATTATTGATAGGAAAGTAAAACTACACAAAGAGCATAAAATTGTTCCACAATTTCCTATTGAAAATGTTTTGATCTATCCATTTTTAGAAGATTAGAAATAACAATATCATAAAAAAACCTAATACATTAAGTATTAGGTTTTTATTTTTTAAGTCTAAACTACTACAAGTTGATTTAGCGGAAGAACATTATATAAATCAAGAAATATAATCATAGTTTTATCTGAATACATCTCATTCAAGAGCTATAAGCTTACTCGATAATTTGCAAAATCAATTTTGTTGTCATTTGTTTTTCATACTCTAACAAAGTTCTTGCTTTTTTTTTAGCTTTACTATATAAGACATGTTCTTGAATGAATTGCGGAGAGGTGTCCGAGTTGGCCGAAGGAGCACGATTGGAAATCGTGTGACGGCTAATCCCCGTCCAAGAGTTCGAATCTCTTCCTCTCCGCCACTGCATTGCTTTTATAATAATATATTTATTTGCAAAAGTATCGAACTCTTTACTATAAAATCTTCGAATCTCTTCCTCTTAGCCACATTTTTTTATAATGATAATTTTTCTAGGGTGTGTTTCTAAATTAATTCTTTTGCTTTTTGGTTATACAGCGAAAAATTGTTTGT
>CAYJDN010000239.1:0-3511 GCA_964368925.1 uncultured Desulfovibrionaceae bacterium
TCAAAATGATGAACAAAAAGATGAAATCTTAGAATTTGATACTTTTTTCAATAAGTATAGAAGTATTGTAGAAAGCTAGAATCTATTTCAAAATCTATTCTTTTGCTTATTGACAATAAACAAAAATAAAAAAAATAATATTAAACCACCCTACTCACTCTTTTTTCTTGCCACACTCCTCTATAATTCATTAATTTTTACAATTCTATTGCGTATTTTAGATTTTTTTTGAAAAATTTGCTGTAAAAATAGCTTTTTGTTGATTATTATGTATTTTTTAAATTTTTCCCAACATGAAAAAGAACTTGCAAAATTCATAAAAATATGTTTTCTTTCTTCTTTCAATTTCTTATGTATTTAACAAAGGAAAATCTATGTCTGATTTCACAAGTCAAATTTTTCCCCCTGATTATTTGCCTGGTTTTAGTCCATTACCTCAAATTGACCCAGACAAACTTCCTGAAAAGCTCATTCCTCGTCAGGCAACAATTCACGACGTGCATGGAATGTCTACTCTCATCAATGAATACGCTTCTGAAGGCGTTATGCTTGCTCGTGGCCCACAATATCTTTACCAAGGAATACGAGAATATTCAGTTATTTCAATACCCTCTAAAGAAAAATTAGTTGGCCCACTTGGTGAAAGCAATGAAATTGTTATAGCCGTTGTAAGCTTACATATTTTATGGGAAGACTTAGCTGAAATTCGCTCTCTGGCTGTTCATCCTGCAATTAAAAGACGTGGCCTTGGACGTGTTATGGTGAATTATGCAACGAATCAAGCTGAGAAACTTGGCGTGAACAAGCTCTTTACCTTTACCCTACGCCCTGACTTCTTCCAAGCTATGGGCTTCAAAGAAGTTGCACGCTCAAAATTACCAGCAGTTGTTTGGGCTGGTTGCTCAAACTGCCCAAAATTCTATAAATGCGATGAAGTAGGAATGTTGAAGCACATATAACATCATCAATAATATCAGATAGTTAACCTTATACCCCAATAATATTTATAATGATATTTTATAATGAATTAATACATTGTAAATTTGAAAGACATTAAAATCAAAAGCATCTTGTTTTGGCAAGATGCTTTTATTTATTTGAAATGCGCTTTTTTTAAATACACTATTTTTTTAGAAATGCCCTATTTTATAATAAAAATGCTCTATCTTTTTAGAAACGCCTACTTTTTATATTTTAAAGCAATTTACAAGCCGATTCTACGCTGAAAATGGATTTTATCCTTTAGAATTTTTTTATTTATTGCATTTTGCATAAAGTAAATGACTTCCTAGTTATAATAAATCATTCGCCCAGTTAAAGTCAGTCGTTCTTTTTGCTTCTGGTAAATCATGTGGGTAAGCTTCGTCCATGCGAATGAGAAAGGCATAGCCAGCATTATCAAGCTCATTAGCATATTTTGTCAAATCAATAAGCCAATTTGGATAAATCCATAAGTTTTGACCATAATGTCTTGCCCAAAATTCTTCACGCATAGGCGATTGAAATGCTTCATTCGCTTTTAGTCCACTAAGGCCATGCCTTGCAATGCCCATGGGGAAACAACCTGCAATCATCACACCAAGAGGTAAAGAAGATTGCCTTGGCATATTTATAAAATCGTCCCTACTCAATTCTGGACTAACTATTGCTGCCTCAAAGCCAAGCTCCTGACATTTCAAAACAGCAGCACCATTTGTAATATTACAAAATGGGCCTGCTATAAGTTTCACCTTTGAATTTTCAAAAAGCTTTACTTGCCAAGGAGCATTTAACACAAACATATAAGCACCTTTGCGAATGGCTTCTTGTATGAGTGCGCTGTATTGTTTTTCTTCATTTTGCCAAATAACAGGCGGAAGCCACCAAGAAATACGTGAGAGTATTGTTTTCGAAGTAGCCCTTAAAGTGCTTTGTGAAAGCCATAATGCCGTAACCGACGAACGTGCAGAACGTGTTTCTTTGCCTTGCAATAATCTTGCACGTAGATGTAGATTTGCTTGCTTCTTATGCTGTATCAGTTTTGGTAGCATAAGTAAATCGTTTACATCTTTCGCTTCTTTTCTGCCTTGCGCTTTTTCAAGCTTTTGTTGCCACTGCGAAAGAATTTGCTGTAATTCTTTTTCTTTTCTATCGATTAAAAATACTGGCGTACCAGGTTTTGGCATTTTATTTTGTGGCAATTTCAAAGAAAGCGTGCCAGCCTTTGGTACTGCCTTAGAAACGCCAAAAGTTGCGTGCCATCTTTCATCTTCATAACCCACTCGCAAATAGTCGTATTGAATAAGTGGTATACGTGGTTTAATAAAAGGTAACTGCATTTTTTGCTTCTTTTCTGGCGGTGCAAATTGAACATGACCAACAAGCATACCAGAAGAAGTTTGCTCATTTACAGAAGTAATATTTTTATTTTTTTGTGGTAAAAATACACCATTCGTTCTTGGTCTTCCTAAAGCCATTTCTAAAAGCTCTAGCGCTTCTTTTTTTGCCTTTGGATCATCACCCTCATCTCTTAAAATTCTGTATGCTAAAACAGTATGATAGACATAATGACTACCCTTTTTTCTGCCCTCAATCTTCCAAGATTTTATTTGTGGAATGTCTAATAAAGTGCGAGCTAAAACATCAAGTGACAAGTCTAGACTCGAAAAATATCGCCCCTTTCTCTTGCCTTGTGTATACATACGTCTACAAGGTTGCACACAACGCCCACGTAATCCGCTCTTACCACCCATATAACTAGACCAATAGCACCTGCCAGATACGCAAAAACAAAGAGCGCCATGAACAAATAACTCTAAATCAATATTTTCAGGACATTTTTCAGAAATTTCACGAATTTCATCAATATTTAATTCACGAGGAAGAATAACCCTATTTGCACCAAGACTTTTTGCTACCTCTAAACCACTCGAATGCGTCACATTCGATAATGTAGAAAAATGCAATTCGCCACTAAAACCAACCTGTTTGGCTATCTCCGCTACACCAATGTCTTGGATAATGAGAGCATGCGGCTTTACATCACGCTCTAATCTCGCAATAAGACGAGTAGCCGCCTGAATGTCACTAGGTTTTAACAATGAATTAAAGGCAATAAAAACTTTTTTGTCTTCACTTCTAGCTAGTTCTACCATCTTCGACAATTCGCCAGAACTAAAATTATCAGCATTCATACGAGCAGAAAAATGCTTCAAACCAACATAAGCAGCATCAGCTCCAGCCGCCATCGCTGCTAAAAATGAAGCTATGTCACCAGCAGGTGCAAGAATTTCAGGTAAAGATGCAATTTGACTAGTAGAAGCAAGTGTCTCAGGCTGTGTAATAATATTCATAATCTTTCTATTCTTGTATTATAGGGTATGTTGCTAGTTCAATGCCTATGTCTTCAATCAAAAAACACAAGCCCTTATTTTAGGAACTCACTCTAGCACGACGATTTTAGCCTGTAAACAAAAAAATAGTGCCAAATTGTATCAATTTTTTTAGTTTTTTGGGGGAGGGATAGGAATTT
>CAYJDN010000240.1:0-3498 GCA_964368925.1 uncultured Desulfovibrionaceae bacterium
TTTCACGCAGTGAGGATTTTGTGTGCGAATGCACCAAAATCTTTACTATTAAGTCATGCTTTTCCCTCCCCCAAGCCCCCTCCCTTTCCTTACAAAACTTTTAATGTCGCTAGGTAAAACAGGGATTTAAATATAATCCTATGCTCGAGGGCGTTTGTTTTGCACACAAAGCAATCTATACTATATATCAAGTGTGCGTTTAGCACAAAATCTTTAGCGAACAAGTGAAAACGACGCTTTTCACGCAGTGAGGATTTTGTGTGCGAATGCACCAAAATCTTTACTATTAAGTCAAGCACCAAAATCTTTATTATTAAAATATCCATGCCTATAAAAATACTATAAATGCTTTATTACTAATCACAATCGCCAACTTTAGTGCAGGTTAAATTTTATTATAAATTATGTGCCAATTATTTTGTCGTTTTTCTTTACAAACCACAATTCAGCTAAGTTTTCATATTATGTTATTTATAATAATTTTCTCATACATAGAATTATCTCTAAATCACATATTTAGAACATTCCCAAGCCTGATTATTCCTTGACTACTGACGATAATTTTGGTATATTTATTTAGTATTTTTGATATTTTGGTATGTTGTTTGCAAGTATATTATCAAAAAGGATTTGGGGTAACTATGTCTACAATAAATAATGTTTCATCACAATCGGCGAGTGTTTCGCAGTCGGGTGATACGCCGCAAGTATCGAACGATGACAAGAATGCATTTAAAGAGGCTTTACATCAAAAAAGTTCTGGTACAAATGAAGAAAAGTTGAAGAATCTTTTTAACAAGAGTGAAAAGGCTTTATCTGCATCTATTTTGAAAAATCAAGAGAATGCTTTAGGTGAAAGTGGTGATGGAGCTAAGCTTCCTAGTGACAAAGTTTCTGCTGAAAGCATGATGAATTCTTTATTTAGCCCACAAAACCAAGGCAATATGCCTACATCTAAGGAAGTAGCTCCTACTCAAGCAAGTACGGGTTTGAGTTCTGAAAGTGTTCAAGATATAGCTGACAGAATTCTTACTGCAACTAAAGCTGATGGCTCTCAAGAAGTGCGTATTAGTTTGAGTGACAAGGCATTAGCTGGCACTGAGGTTTCCATCACTAGGTCAAATGACGGGCAAATTTCTGTTCAATTTAGCACGAATAATGTAAATTCATTCCAAACTTTAGTTGCGGCTCAAGATGCTCTTAAAGAAGCTTTAAGTCAATCAAATGATGATGTTAAAGTAGAAATACATAAAGAAGATAATAATTCTGACAGAGAGTCGCAGGGAAAGTTTGCTTATAATAATCAAGAAGACGAAGATTAATTTATATATTTAACATGATTAGGGAATTTGAGTATTATGAAAAAATCGTATACAAGTATTGAAGCTGTTTTACACAATCTTTTTGTTCTTCATTTGGATACTTTCCAATTTACAGTGTCTGATACGCCTTGCTCCTTAAGCTATTATCCACAGGCTTTTGACTTTGACTCTTGCCTTACTTCTTATATTTTAGCTGCACAAGATGAAGTAAAGCTTGAATTTTCCTCGCAAATTCCTTTGAAATTACATAAAGATATGCAAACCATATCTGATTTTTCTTCTTTTCCTATTGAGTTACAACAGGCTTTATTTGAATTTATTTTTGAAAACGAACTTAGGTCTTTTTCTTCAAAAATTGGCTTACCGCTTTCATTTTTAACTAAGCCAAGTGATACTGATCAAACTTCATATCCTTTTATATTCCAGCTTAGTATTGGCGATGAACTTTTATTTATGCGCATGTGGATTAATGATAATACGGCGCATTTCCTCATGCCAAAGCTTAAAGAATTACCAGCAAAAAAGCGCTCTTTGAAGCCAATTTCTTTAGAATGTTCTTTTTTAGTTGGTTCAATGGAATTAGATGTTGATTATGTAAAAAACCTTTGTGATGGAGATGTTTTATTACCTGATACTCTCTCTCATTTAAATGAAGAAAAGCATGTATTTATGAAAATTTTTGGAAAGAAGATATGAGCATTGAAGAAAACTCTCAAATGGCTAATGATATTCAAGCAGAAGAAAATAGTGCCCCAATACAAGAAAATATTGGAATGACACAAGACGAGTTACAAAATGTACCATTAAATCTTACTTTTGAACTTGAAAGAAGAACAATGACTTTAGGTGAAGTTGAAGAATTGCATGTTGGAACAAATATCATGCTTTCTACTGATCCTCTTTCGCCTGTGACAATAAATATTTCTGACATTCCTTATGCAAAAGCAAGAATTGTTGAGATTGATAAAGGCTATGGTCTTCAAATCACTGAAATTTTAATGAAACAAGATTAAGATTATGGCTGGAATAAATCCTATATTTCTTATGGCGGGACTTGCCGCCCTTGGACTAGCACCATTTTTGCTAATGATGGTAACATCTTATGTAAAAATCATTGTTGTTATTTCTTTAGTGCGCAATGCTTTAGGTGTGCAACAAATACCGCCAGTAATGGCGATTAATGGTCTTGCAATCATCTTCACCATATTTATTATGGCGCCTGTGGCAATGGAAACCTATTCCTTGCTTGAACAGCAAGTTCTGCCCACTCAATTTGATTTAACTTCACTTGTTGACATTGCACGCAACATTTCTGCTCCGCTCCACACTTTTTTGTATAATAATACAGACATGCACATTTTGCGTGTATTTATGTCAACAGCTGAACAAATTTGGCCGCAAGCACAGCATGCAACAATAAATAGTGATAATTTCTTTATTCTTATTCCCTCATTCACAATTACTGAATTGACAAAGGCATTTCAGATAGGATTTCTTCTCTATCTACCTTTTATTGCTATAGATTTAATTATTTCAAATATATTACTTGCTATGGGTATGATGATGGTTTCTCCTATGACTATTTCTTTACCATTCAAATTATTATTATTTGTTATTTTAGATGGTTGGCTCAAAATTTCACAAGGCTTATTGCTTAGTTATCAACATGCATTTATACCCTAGGTGCATCAAATCATATAATTTACACATTTATTAAAGAGGTTTTTTTATGCACGTACAAATAGAAAATGTAAATGACATTGCGGTAATAAACGTTACTGGCAGAATTGACGCTGTTACAGCAAGCGAGTTTGAAAATGAAGTAAAGCTTATTATTGATCAAGGCGCTGGCAAATTATTACTTAATCTCCAAGAATTAGAATATATTAGCTCTGCTGGCTTGAGATCGATTTTAACTTTGCTTAAATTATCAAAAAGCAGTAATATTAAATTAGCTTTTTCTAATTTACAAGATATGGTAAGTGAAGTTTTCAAAGTTTCTGGTTTTACTGGTATGCTCTCGATTTACGCAAGCAAGGACGAAGCTATAATTGGTTTGAGTTCTTAATTTATCAATAAAATGAGGTAATTTATGCCTTCAATAGTACTTGATGCAAAGCTTGAAAGCATTACTGTAGCTAACAAATTTTTACATAATAATGCCAATCACTTGAAT
>CAYJDN010000241.1:0-3494 GCA_964368925.1 uncultured Desulfovibrionaceae bacterium
CCATAGTAAAACTTATTACTAAAAAGTATCTTAAAAGTTTTCTAAGCACTTCGCCTTCGCTTCCGGCTATATTTGCGGTAGTAGTACCAAGTAAAACTTTGGCAGGGTCAATGAGAGCACCTGCAGCAGCTCCACTTGTCTGTGCGGCAAGAATAACTGCTTTATTACTTTGTAAAATTTGAGCAATAGCTTCTTGGAATTGTCCAAATAATATATTTGAGCTCACATTACTTCCAGACATGAAAGCGCCGATACCGCCTATAAATGGAGCAAAAAATGCGTAATAGTTCCCAGCCACTTGCGCTGTGCCATGAGCTAAAACATAAATTGCGCCGCCTCCATTCATGATTTTACTCAATACAATAAGAAACATCACCGCTAGGCTTGCAGGAATCGATTTTAACAATGTATTTCTTACTATTTTTTTGCACTGCTCAATATTTATTAATGATTTTGATAAATACACAGGTATAGAAATTAGTGTGGCAAGCAATATGAAGAATCCTGAATGTAGAAAAATACGCAGAGGGGCATAATTTTCAACGGCGGCGATTTGAATGTCATAGCCAGTTGAGGTTGCAGGAAAGGCGAAACCTATTTCAAAACGAGTAAAAAAGTCGCGTGCTAAAGGATTTAATAATATTCCCAAAGAAATAACCACAAGCAATACATAAGGAAGAATTGCTTGTTTTATATCTATTATGTCTTCTTGCTTTGAAAGATTTTTCTTGCTTTGTTCCTTAGGAATTTCAACTAAAATAGATGATTTAATTTTTGTATTTCCAGAATATCTTGGCATTTTAGCAATAAAAAATGCAAAAATAAGAGCAAGTGTTGCAGGAATAAATGCACATAGTGTTGGGCTAATTTGAGATAAAATAATCTGCCCTAGAGCTTGTGTAATTCCTAAAATAAATACAGCAGGAGCACCATGCTTTACTGCATTCCATGAGCCATAGAAGAAGCAAATTACAAAACCAGATGAAAAGCATAATATTCCAATAAGGCCAGCTGACCATAAGGCTGTTTCAAAATAAAGAGGGCTATTTATCTGATTAATAAGCCCTGTCTGCTCAACAAGTGCTTGCCAAGCTAAAGCAAGAGTGCCGAATGTACTTCCCCAAGACTGAGCAATTAATGGAATAATTACAGCCCACTTCGCACGCACACCAATGCCTATCAATAAAGGAGCAACAACAGCTATCGGCACACCAAAGCCTGATGGACCTTGCAAGAAAGCAGTAAAGCACCAGCCAATTGTAATTACTTGCAACAAGCTGTCAGGTATCAGCCTGCTTATTGTTGATTGAATGCTTGTAAACGCATTGATTGAGCATGAAACTTCATACATAAGTAGAGCTGAAAAAATAACTATGAGGATAGAAAAACTATTCCAAATACCTTTGGCCATTTCTGCGTTAAGTAGGTCTAGAGGTGCTTTGAAAAAAATAAGTGAAGTAAGAAATGCTATGAGCATACTTATTGCGGAGGCTTTAACTAAAGGAATTCGCAAAATGAGTAAGCAAATAAATAAGAAAATTACAGGGAATGCTGCAATTAACCATAAAGATAAAGTAATTGGAATCATTGAGTCTCCAAAATGTTTATAGTGCAAAAAGCCAATATTATGCCACACAAGTGTGCATTACAATTTCTTAGATTTATTACTCTGGAAGAGCAAGCACGTTTCTCTTCCAGAGTAAGGTGTTGGAAGCAACCTAAAATTGAGGTTCTTTCGACCAAAGACCAAATATTTTCAAGCAAGCAAGACAAACAACTAAGATAGCCGCAAAGCCTCCTAGTACTGTTGTCATACTCCAGCCATAAACAACAACACCATGTACTAAAGTACCAGTGAGCATTGATACTACAATAGAGCCGATGTTCCATAAGCCAGATTCAATAGCAGTAGTTGTTTGAAAGTCACTATCAACAAGACGAAGTAATACTAAGCCAGTAGCCGTTGTGCCAGTACATGTGCCAAACATCATTACTGTACGTTCAAAAGAGCAGCCATCAATTCTGCGTCCAAAGTAGAGCATAATTACAAGTGTAAATAGAGCGACAACTATTGACAATATGAAAATTGGAACAATATATGAACCTAGTGAAACAACAGTAATACCAACAATTGTACTCATGATACAAAACTCAACGCTTACACCATTTACTCGAGTAAGTAAACCACGATCGATGTAGTGCCCAAGTCCTAATCTGTCCAAAGTAAAACGTACTATAAAAGCAACTGCAATTGCAAGCAAGAAGAATAAGCCCCAAATTGTACCGCCCACTTTATCAGAAACGTGTGGAACAATAGCATCAGCAATAAAGTATGCAAACAACCAAACAGTAAGAACTATGCTAATCATAAACGCTAATGAATCAGCATTCATTGGATGTGTTTTTTGATAGCCAGCAACCACTTGATTCTCACTAGAATATACACCTTTCAAAATTGCATTATCAATTTCTGAAGATTGATATTTTGCATATGAACGACGTAAACCCCAGTTTGCTAAAGGAATACCAATCAAAAATGCTGCCAAGAAGCCCATAGTAGCAAAACTCATAGCGACATCGCCCATATTTGCAAAACCAAATTGTTCCCAAAGAAGACCGCTAGATAAAGCTTGACCTGGACCTTGGGTAAAGCCTTGTGCGCACAAGAAGCCAACAGAACTTAATAGTTCGCCATTAAAGAAAGTGATGTTTAATATATAAATTAATCCTGTAGCTAGAAGTAATTGAGCTGTAAGACTAAGATAAAACATGAAAAACATCCACAACGTTCCTCTAACAACTTGTTTGCTATTGCTTTTTTCAGAGCCGTTTGAAAATCCAAATAAAGCAATACAAATAAATGTAAGAGTGAAAGTATGATAGGCAATAGCTTTAAAAGAAGCTGGTGTTATGCCAGGTAAGCCAGTTGTGTTCATAAAAGCCATACCAATTAAGCCACCGATAAGGCATGCAGGTATTAATGCTTTTTGGAGAAATTGAAATTTTGCTCTCGCGATAATACCAACGAGAAAGAAAAGAGATAAATAACCTAATGCTGCGAGCATGGACATGTCAAAAAATGGTTTCATACTTATTCCTTTTTTTGTAATTTAAATATTGATAGCTATAACAAGGCAATCGCCCTTAGAGGAGCGCCAGTAGCCCCCTTAAGTCGTAGAGGTAAAGCAATAAATTGAAATCTTGGCACATTGATTTTTTCTAGATTCACTAAATTTTCGATTATTGGAATATTTTTTTCTAACAGTTTGAAGTGAATGTCCTTATCTGGATTAGATAAAGCATCAACTGTTGGAATATCGGTACCTAGTAATTTTACCTGCTTTTCTAGTAAAAAGTCTGCTACTTCGCCAGCAAAAGCATCTGCATTATCAAAATCTCCGCCCACGCCCCATGCATCATGCCAACATTTAAAAATTAAAATATCATTTGGGCGTATGCTTTCGTTTTGCTTATCTAAAGCGTGGTTGATATCG
>CAYJDN010000242.1:0-3492 GCA_964368925.1 uncultured Desulfovibrionaceae bacterium
ATTAATCTTCTTTTAACTTTTGTCATACTTTTTTATCTTTACACCTATCATTTTGAACCACTGAGCACAATTTCATTACAAAACATTCAAATTCAATTTTTATTCTATTCTATTTTCTTTTTTTATACAAAATTTCTTCTTTCAATCTATAGATTTCATATACTATTAAAGAGCGAAAATATTTATTTAACACCTAAAGAACTACTTCTTTCTTCAATGCAAGGACAAATTTTAGACAGCATAAGCCAAAGTTCTTTAGGTCTATTAGCGACAAGAATATATGCTATAAAACAAAGATACCCACATAAAAATTTCAATTATTTTCTTTCTTTAGTATTAATTGATAAAGCATTTGCTTTTGCTGGAATATTTCTTCTTTCAAGCCTATCCTTAATTTATATTTCACTTTTTACAACACCAAAAGTCCACGCACTACATAATAATCTGCTCTTCATAATATGTTCTCTAGCAGGAAGCTTAACATTTATTATAAGTATTTACATTTCAAATACAAAAACAATAACTATTGCTATCAATAGAAAGATAAAATCAACAATACTTAATTATTTATCACAATTAATCAAATATTCCTTTATAGTTATACGAAGAATATACAATAATGGCAAAAGTTTTTATTCTATTCTTTTCTATTCAATAACAACACAAGTTATGTCTTTGTTATCTTTGCTATGTATTCTATATACTTATTCAATAAATATTGATTTTACTTTAGCTTTATTTATTTTACCTATAGCCTTTATTTCTAATTTATTAGGTCTCTTAGGTGGCATTGGCATAGGCACATTAGGTATAGGCTATGTCTTAGAAAATATACTCCTTATTGAAAATGCCTATTTTTATGTCTTCTTATGGCAAAGCTTTAATATTTTAGTAAAAATACCCTATCTTTTCGCTCTGTTATTTATCAAAAAATAGTTTAATAACACATGAATTATTTTACTTGCGTATTTGAACGAAAAAATATATAGTTTCAAAGATTAAATCTTACATATTTTAGAAGAATTACAATGAAAAAGCTTTTATTCTCTATACTTATATTAACATTCTCTCTTAGTGCTTGCAATGAAGAAAGCAAGAAAGAAGACGAGTTAACATCTTTTATACTTGTTGAACAAGCGCTTGAAAAAAATGATTGGACTGTTGCAGCCCATTTAAGTCAAAGAATTCTTATTGAAGAATTAGATATGAATAAGCGCTGGCAAGCCCTACAAAGCTTAGTAGAATCTACAAAAAGCCTAGGAGATGTACGCTGGACAATTACCGCTTTAGAAGGGAATTTAATAGACTTCACTTCCCCAAAAGCACAAGAGTATATCCTATCAGAACTTATCATAGCGCATGCTTCAGCACTCAATTATACTGCTGCGACCGAATATGCTGAAAAATTACTCAAAAATCAAAATCTTTCTGATGCCAGAATAGCCGAATTAGAAATAACTATAGCAAATTATGCACTTATTCTAAGCGACTTTACAAAGGCAGAAAATTCACTCAAATCTTGCTTGCTCAAAGATGAACTAGCTGAAAGTTATCGTCAATGCACATTTATGTTAGGTAATCTTTATTATTTATCGAATAAAAACGAAGAAAGCATGCAACAAATTGATATTTTTCTAAATCTTCCCGATATTTCCTACCCAAATAGAGCGCAAGCACTTTTTCTCAAGGGTGACATGCTAGAAACAGCAGGTAAGAAAAAGGAAGCTTTAGAATTGTATAAGCAAAGTATACGCTACCATCCTAATCCTGAAACAATTCAGGTGCGTATAAAAAATCTTGAAACTAAACAAAGATAGTCTAGATATAGGAGAATAATCATGGCAGGACATAGTAAATGGGCTAATATTCAGCATCGTAAAGGTAGACAAGACGCAAAACGTGGCGCAATGTTTACAAAAGCCGCAAAAGAAATCATCATCGCAGCAAAAAACGGTGGCGATCCTACTGGTAACTCCCGTTTGCGTGCCGCTATTGCAGCTGCTAAAGCCATCAACCTACCAAAAGATAAAATAGAAACAGCAATCCGTAAAGGTACAGGCGCAGAAGCTGGCGGCGAATTATTCGAAATAAACTACGAAGGTTACGGCCCTGCTGGTATTGCAATTATCGTTGAAACTGCAACCGATAACAAGAATCGTACTGTTGCAGAAATTCGACACATCTTCTCTAAAAATGGCGGAAACCTCGGCGAAAGCAATTCTGTTGCATGGATGTTCGATAGAAAAGGACTTATCATCATAGATAAAGAAAAAACTAGCGAAGATCAACTCATGGAAATAGCTTTAGAAGCTGGCGCAGAAGACGTATCAGAAGAAGAAACAAATTTTGAAGTAATCACAAGCTTAGAAGATTTCAACACTGTACGTGATGCTATCGAAAATGCTGCAATAGAAATGGAATCAGCTGAATTAGTTTATATGCCACAAAACACAATAACAGTAGATCAAGAAACCGCTGAAAAGCTTATCAAATTCGTTGACGCACTCGAAGAAAACGACGACGTTCAAAAAGTTCACGCAAACTTTGAGCTTCCTGACGACTTCGAATAGAAAGTATTGTATATCAATTTACGTATTACTTAAGTCAATTGTAAAGGATACCAAAAGCGAGATTTTTTCTCGCTTTTTTTTATGTTAATTTGTAGTTGCTTTTGTTATTTGTGATTGTTTAGTTTATTTGTAGTTTATTTGGTTTTAAGATGAAGTTTTTCTTTTTTTTGTCTCCGACGGCCAAAGGAGTTGCAACCCCTTTGGAAACCCATATGAAAAATTGGCGAATTGAAAATCTTTTGTGCAAGCACAAGATTTTCAATTCGCCAATTTTTGTGAGTAGCCACTCCCTTTACAACAGACCATTCACGCTTTACATCATTTAATCGATGTTGACTGTTTAGGTTATACCTATATTCTTTCTTTTTACAGTCTTGTGGGAGCGTGAAGTATTATAAAGACATGGATTCTCACCTCGCTTCGCTCATCAGGATGACAGCGAAAGAGTGTTCAAGACAGCATATCAAGGGGACTAGGGGAAAAAACTTAGGCAGAGGATTAGCATATTTTTAATTTTTTGCTAAGAAATCACATAAAAATCACTAAACTCTCATAATAGAAATCCACTCTATAAAATCAACTTCCTTAAACATTATAAAAATTTAAAATGATTTTAAAGATAAAACCACTAAAGCTAGTTAAAAATCTAAACTATTATTAAAAAAATCTTAAAAAAACAACATTTCATACTTGTGATTTTAGTCATTATATAGTACACTTTTGCGTGAAAGAAATACTGCTATTGAGCGGTAATTTTTAAAATAGGCCTTAGTTGTTTATGCTGTAATACTAAGGTCGCTGTGTTTATGGCTTACTTTCTAGAATATCACTTAGCAATTCTACGAAAGTTTTGTTTAACTACCTAAAAATAGGGGTAGAAAATGCTAAATGCTTTTTTGGCGACCATCGCATTAATTGTGCT
>CAYJDN010000243.1:0-3464 GCA_964368925.1 uncultured Desulfovibrionaceae bacterium
ACTTGAAGCAAGACTTGTTGAAAAAATGAGAGTGTACTTAACTTCAGAAATTGACGACTTTTCAGAAGATTGGATATAAAATATAATATGAATACAATATCTTATGCCGCTAAAAGCCTGTTTATTACAGAAAGACAAAATTACTATATATTAGTAGTTTTTCTTCTTTTAATGAGCATACTATCCTCATGTACTGCCATAACAGAAGATATTGCTTATGTTAAACCAAGTTACCTTTATTCAGAAAATCCACAATCTGAATATGGAAAGTTAGTCTATGCCTATCTTTCACTAGATAAGGCTATTGCAAATAATGACAAAGAAAAAGTTGCAGAAAGTACAGATAAAATTCTGAAAAATGATCCTAAAGCATTACCATTATTAGACGTTGCTACTTGGTATTTTATTTCTGGACATTTAGATGATGCTAAGAAATTACTTTATTCAATGATAGAAAAAGATCCTGATAATTTCAATAATCGTCTTTTATTAGGTGAAATACTTATTGAGCAAAATGACCCAGATAAAGCTATATATATTATACAAGACTATATAGACACACATCCTGAAAATACAAATGCTTTAGTTGATTTAGCGGTTTTATATATAAATCTCAATCAATTAGATAAAGCAAATGAAATTTTTAATTCATTTTCAGAAGAACAGAAAACACCTATCACACGCTATTATTATGCTCAAAGCCTCAAAGCCTTAGGTTACACTGAAATGGCAAGAAATGAACTTATACAAGCTGTTGAAGAACAAGAAGATTTTGTAGAAGCGATTAGAGAATTAGCTATTTTAGAAGAAGATAATAATAATATTGCTGAAGCCATAGCCTATTACAATGATTTACTTAAATATGATGAAATAAATTTAGACATTATCACTCGCCTTATACGTCTTAACTACCTCAATGAAGATTATGACGCCGCCTATGAAATTTCAAAACAAACACATGATCCGCTTGCATTTATGCTCTCTGTTATTCCAATACTGATGGACGAGGGCGATTTTGCTAAAGCTAAAAGTGCCCTTGAATATATCAAGTCAATAGATGCGCATTACGAAGAAATTATTTTCTATGAAGCTGCTTTAGCATACGAAAACACACAAGATATACCCTTTGCACTGTCAAGACTCTATGAAGTTCCTAAAGATAGTAAAAATTATTATCAAGCCTTACGACTTATCATAGACCTAGAAGTTATTGAAAATATGTATTCCGAAGCTTTGATGCATGCCTTAGATGCTTTAGAAACATTTCAAGAAGATAAAGACTTGTTTGTAATTGCATTACGTTTGTTTATTGCTCTTGAACAAGATGAAGAAGCACTTAATTTCGCTATGGTCAATGCTGACAAAATGATAAGCGATAATAATAATAGCGAATACGCAAGCGAAGTTATATTTTATTATGCAGGTCTCTTAGTTTCAAATGATAGAGGGCATGAAAGCATACCTTATTTTGAGAGAATTTTTTAAATAAATCCAACTCATTATGAAGCTATGAATTCTTTGGCTTATTATTATGCTATAAGCGATATGAATTTAGACGAAGCTCTAGAACTTGTAAATACTGCTCTTGAGCATAATCCTGATGCTGCTCATATATTAGACACTCTAGCTTGGGTGCAATACAGAAAAGGCGAGCATGATGTGGCCTATGAAGTCATTAGAAAAGCTATAGCCATTCAGCAAGAACAAGGACAAGTAGACGCAACACTACTTGAACATTATGGATTTATCGCCCTAGAAATAGGCCATGAAGAAATCGCTATTGACGCCTTTGAAGATGCTCTATTAGGCGAACCAGAAAACCCAGATCAAATACTAAAAGCATTAGAAAAATTACAAAATTAAAGATATGAAATTTTTCTACCTTAACTATATATAATACATAATCAATAATATAGGGATAATATGAAGATTTCACAAAATGTAAAACTTTTATTTTTAGCATGTACCTTCCTTACCTTAGTCGCTTGCGCCAAAACAGAACCAGTCGTTCAAGTACCTACTGTACCATTTAGTGAAGCAGAAGCCGAAAAACGTTGGCAAGACCATATTGACCAAACACCCAAAATCACTCCCTATAAAGCCGAAGGATCTCTGCGCTTTGGCGTTGAAGGGAAAACAAATAGAGTAAGCTACATATTATGGTCAAATGAAGAAAGTCCTGTTCGCCTTGATATACTTTCACCTATTGGCCCTCTAGCACTCATTTATGAAGGGAAAATTGAAAACAGTTTACATCAAGATGATGTGCAATTTTTTATTCCTTCAGAAAAAACATTATACCTACATCAAAATACTATCATTGCACTCAATGTATTAGGTATAAATGTTCCATTTAATTTATATAGTTTTAGAAAAATCTTCCAAGGTATATACCCAATGGCCGACGAAGGCTACTATTATACCAATGCTTATCCACTTGCAAATTCTGACAATTATATGTATGATGTTTCCTACAATATCAAAAGTTTCTTAGGGGATAGTAATAATACTATTGACACAGCCGATATTGTTGACCCGCAAATGGGAACATGGACCCTTGATAGACTCGCAAGACCCGTCCAATTCTCATTTCAAGGTTGGGATATTCTGTTCTCTTACAAAGAAGAAAATAGAAATCCATACAAAATTAGTGGAAAGCAAATGAATGGGAATATCTTTACACTTTTTGTCAATAAAAACAGTGTTGAAGAAAGATTTGCTGACGAAAGTTTCAAAATCAATATCCCAGAAGATGCAAAAATTATCAATTTGCAAGAAGTAAAAACTATTTACTAGTGTGTGTTTCTAAATTAAGAGCTTCTTTGACTTTATTAGAGAGGGGGCAAGGAACAAAGTTTTTCTCTTGAAGAAGTTTATCTTAACATAAATGACTGAAAGATAAAAACTTTTGACGAAGCTTTATTTCAGCAGAAATGGAACTCAGTAATAGAGCTAAGTTTAGTTCTCGAGAAAATTTTTGGCTATATCACCAAAAAGCAAAAGAATTATTTTAGAAACACAGCCTAAAGAATTAACATGGAGCTTATATTATGTGTTTAGCAGTACCCGTAGAAATTACAAAAATTATCGATCCACTCAATGTTGAAGTAAAACTAAGCGAAGGAAACTACGTCAAAGTAGGCGCAGCCCTCTTGCCAGAAGATCCGCAAGTAGGCGATTACGCTATAGTTCACGCAGGCTATATCATTCGTATTCTAGATAAAGAAGAAGCCGCTGAAACGCTTAAAATATTCGATCAGATAGCAGAAGTTAGAAAAGATGAAGTAGTATAATATAGAGTTTTTCTATGTTAGCTGTTGAAAAAAGATGAAGTTAAAGGAAGAATAACTTATATATTTTTGCTTTTTCATTCTTTTATATAAAGTGAGTGGGTAGGATAGAATTTTTCTTTTTTTGTCTCCGACGGCCAAAGGAGCTGCAACCCCTTTGGAAACCCATATGAA
>CAYJDN010000244.1:0-3461 GCA_964368925.1 uncultured Desulfovibrionaceae bacterium
CAAAAAAAGGGCAAAAAATAAATTGCCCTTAGTTGATGATTGTTTTGTTTAATTACTTATTAGTTTATCTATAATTTATACCATTATATCTACAGATTGTGTATTAGTACCAGAGTATCCTTCGAGTGGTGCTCTATTGAGTGATGGGTCTGTATTAGATTGATAATTGCTTTGTGTATTGCTTGCTTGAAATCTGGTCTGATCGAAGTTTGTATTTGCAGATTCGTTATTAGCATTTAAACTTGATACTGAGAGGGGTTCAGAATTAGAGAAAAATTCTGATTGTGTAGAATCGAGGTTTTGCTCGGCATTTAGGCGAGCTTCACGAGAAAGTGTGTCTAGATCTGCTTCATTTCTTTCATTTTCGACAAGCTGAAAATCTTGTCTAGTTTCTTCTAGATTTTGTTCGAATTGCACACGACTTTGTGAGGTGGCTTGCTCTTCATAATCACGCACGACACCTAATGCTTGTCTTTGTCCTTCGATTGCTTGTTCTTGTAATATTTGGCCACTATTTAAACTTGGTGAAGCAATATCTCTATTTAATAAAGTATTATTTCCAGCTCTTGCTTCATTATTTAGGGTGTAAGCCTCATTAGAAATATCCACACGGGTAGAGTAGTCCGCAATGGGAGGTTGTTCTAGTGTAATTGGCTGGGAAATTCCCACACGTCCATTACTATTTAAGTAGGTAGTTGAGCCTACAGAATCAATCATACTCATACTTCACCTCACAATTAAAGCATAACAGAAGTTCTGACTATAGTATAAATATGCACATTTTTTCAAAAAAGTCAAGTTCGCTTTGAATTTGTTGAGTAATGTGCTGATTTATTTAGCCAATTCTGCGTCAAAAACAGTTGTTAGAAATTTCTCATCTACAATACCTGGCATACTATAGACGGGTTTTAGTTCTTTATCATAGATGACATTGTGTGGAATTGAGGAGATATTGAAAGCTAAAGCGAGGTCTAATTCAGATCTATAGACAGGATAATTTAGAGGAGTATCCACCAAAAATTTTTCTAATGCTTTAACATCTTCGTCTAAGGAGAGCCCTATGATATAGACTTCATCTGTGCCGTATTCTTTACGTACTTTATTGAGGTCTATGACTTCTTCTTGACATGGCGGACACCATGAAGCAAAGAAGTTGACTAAGATTACTTTCCCTTTTTCTTCGGTTACTAGAGTTAGAAAATCGGTTGAATCAATGGTTGCTATTTCATTTTCTTTTGCTTGTGCGCCAAGGTTAAAAAACATGGACATAAGCAAGAATAATGTTGTAAATAGAATGATATTTATTGTTTTTAGTGTTGACGATTTTGACTTTATATCTAGAGCTATAGCATTAATTTTTTGATTATTCATAAAACCTCAAGAGTTTATAATTTTGCGTTAATTTTTTCTAGTCTACGAATGTGTCTTCCACCTTCGAATGTATTTGCTAAAAAAGTATCAATAATTGAGAGGGCGAGTCCTTCGCCAGTCACACGCACACCGAGGCAAAGAACATTTGCGTCATTATGCTCACGTGTTGCTTTTGCATCAAATTCTGTACTACAAAGGGCTGCACGTATATGATCATGTCTATTTGCTGCAATGGACATACCTATACCAGTGCCACAAAGTAGGATACCGATAGCGTCAGTATTATCTTTTAGGTAGAGAGCTACTTTATGCGCTGAATCGGGATAGTCGAAAGAGTCGGTTGTATAAGGGCCAAAATCTTCAACATCATGGCCTTTAGAATTTAAATGATTGATAATATTTTTTTTATAATCTAAGCCAGCATGATCTGAGGCGATAATGATTTTCATAGCTACATTCCTTTTAAAAGTGTATTTTTTATGATTTTACTAAAGGCTTATATTAATTTAATTCTGTTGTTTATTTGTTCAGATCTAAATGAATTATGCTCTTCGGTTACATCTTCAATTTCTCGAGCAAGTTCAATTTTCACATCTTCATGTATTTCAATAATGCGTTTTTGTTCTAATTTTTTAATTTTTCTATTGAATTTCATTGTTGTAAACATCCAAATCCATTCGTCTTTTATTACTATTAAACCTAATTTAATTGTTTTAGAAAGATTGTTAAAAGAAAGTTCGCTTGAAAATAATTTCATAAATTTTCCTAAAAAAGAAGAAGAACGCCAATAACGCCCTTCTTCAATTATTTAGCCATTAGGCTTTACCTGTAAATACACTTGACAAAGCGTTTTTAATCTTAGTTATGATACTACCTATCATATTAATGAGTACTCACATACAATATCCTTTGTTATAAGGTTTATATCTTTGATATAAGATTCATTCCTAATAAGAAAATAAATATTGTTGTTACATTTGTCAAGTAAAATACTATTACATTTTGTAAAAGCATTTTATGCATATAGTCAGTGATTTAAAAATTTGGCTAAAATAAAACTTTTATTGTGAGCAAGAGTTTGATTTGATACAAATTTTGCAATAGAGCCAAACTATTATATATAAGAATTCAGCTCTATTACAAATAAAAGAATTATTTTCAGATCAGATTTTAGAATTTAGCTTTTCTTTGAGCTTCTAAAGCTTTTGCTTGTTCTTCAAAAGTGCTAAAGCCAGCTTGATGCATTGCATCTTCTACTGTTTCGCTCCAAGGCCATGCTGCATAAATAACAGCCTTATGGAAAGTAGATCTAAATTCCATTGCTTTTTCACGAGCTTCACTTTCTTTTGGAGTAGCAATAACTTTACGTAATTCTTCATTTAATCTTGCCGCTTCACCTTCAAACCATTCACGTAAATCTTCTGGAGTTTTATATTTCTTCATAATATGTGCATAGCCATGCTTATCAAGAAGTTTTTCTAATTTTTCAGTATGTTGCTTTGTGAGCCATTCGCCTAATTTGTTTACAGGAATGTTCAAGCCTTCAACTGCTGCCATATCAAATTTTGTTTGATAATAAGTATCAGGAACAACAGAAGCAGAAACGATACCAGCAATAGCAACTAAGCCACGCACGATAAGTGAGTTTGACACACCTTGACCACAGAAGCCAACTTTCTTAGCGTATTTTTGACCAGTGAAGATAGTACAAAGAATAGCCCATACAACTGCAGGATCTTCTTCATCATAAATATGACTTAAAGCCGCATTATCACGGTCGGTTGCAAGAACCATTTGAGTCATATCGTTAGAACCGATAGAGAAGCCATCAAATTCTTGAATGAATTGCTTTGCTAAGATAGCATTTGACGGAATTTCAGACATTTGAATGATTTTTAATCCATCTTCGCCGCTTTTGAGTTTGTGTACTGTTTCAAGATAGAGCTTCATTGAACGTGCTTCTTCAATAGTACGAACAAATGGAAGCATCATCTGTAAATTAGAACCGCCGTATACGCCACGAGCTAATTTAAAGGCTTCGATTTCCCAATCGTGGATTTGACGTGAAACACCACGCCAGCCAAGCATTG
>CAYJDN010000245.1:0-3451 GCA_964368925.1 uncultured Desulfovibrionaceae bacterium
TCCTGAAATTTCACTCAAATCTTTAAGAACTTTTGGAAAGAGATTTGCTGAAATAAAGCCCCATTTCGCATATTCTGGCTTGTGTAAGAATTTGGATTGACACCAAATAAGCCCTACGTTTGTACGTGAAGCTTTATTTACCTCAGTAGGGGAGTCAAAAAGGGCTATTTTTAGCTTTTTTTCTTTGCATAGTCCGTAGGCAATGGCTAAACCACTTATGCCACCACCGACTATGATTAAATCGTATTCTTTATTATTTTGCATGTTAATCCTTTACAAGTTTCTCGCTAGCTAATTAAAAGTATAAATTTAGTATAAAGATTCTATATTACACTTACAGTATTACCTTCTGCTAAAGGTCTTGAAGCAAGCCCACCAAGAGAAGTACATCGAAGCTCCATGCTCATTTTGTCTCCTACGTCTTTCATGGCAAGAATAGAATCATGAAAACTTATTGGAGATTGCCAGCCAGCTAATGCTAAATCTGCGCAAACAAAAGCTTGTGAAGCTGCTGTTGCATTTCTTGCGATACAAGGCAATTCTACAAAGCCTTGTACTGGGTCGCATACAAGCCCTAATGAATTCTGTAAAAATAAAGTTGCCGCAGACAAGACAGTAGCAAAACCAGTTTGATTTGCTGAAATGAGCTTACGTTCGTGAAGAGTTGCCTCAACAACCATAGCGGCGGCCATTGCCCCAGCAGAGCCAATTTCTACCTGACAACCACCTACTCCGCCTGCGAATGTGTATTCATGGGCAATTACAAAACCGACAAGCCCTGCCGCCCAAAATCCTTTTATAATGCTTTCATCACTGAAACCTAATTCCTGTAATCCCGCTAGTGTGGCTGGTAGTATAGCACCTGAACCAGCAGTTGGTGCGGCCACAATAAGCCCACCTGAAGCATTCCACTCAGCTGCAGCCATAGCATAAACTGCAATCTGTCCGTGAATACCACCAATAAGCATATTCTCTTTTTGTTGATTGATAGAATGTGAAAGTGGCTTTAGAAGTCGCATGGAATTTTTATCTGTCAAATTCAGTCCAAATTTGACACAATTTTCCATTACTTCTATGCAGTCAATAAAATATTTTTTTGCTTCTTCTTCTGATATGCCTAAAAGAGCCATTTCATAATTTTTTGCTAGTTCACTTGCGCAAGCAATATTTTGAGGTGGATACGATACAATTTGTTGGAAAAAGTTATCTTCAAGATCTGCATCATTATAATATATAGGAAACATAAGAGGATTTATGCTTCTAGTCCATTTTATTTCTTTATCAAAAGCTAGTTTTTCTAATTCATTAGAAGAAAATGGGGTAGATGAATAACAAGCATATAAAAGAGTTTCATTGTGCAATGATTCTTCTATAATGATATTTTTTGCATGCGTATCTTGCTGTAATTTTAGTTTTAAATTTTCTGCATATATGCTTTTACTTTGCTCTAGGCAGATAAACAAAGCATATTTATTGCCTGTGTAGTGAACTTTGTGTCCATTAATTACATTCAGTGAAGCAATTCCGCCACCAATTGAGCGATAGCGAACTGTTATTTCATTTTGCGCATGAGCATTCGCATAAACTTCTACTTCATTAGGATGCTGAGCATCAGTAAGACTTGGTGTGGTAAAAAGTAGATTGATATTACTTTCTTTAGCTTCACTAAAAGCCAAATCATACTTTTTATCACGCATTGAAAAATTCATAAGCCCAGCAGTAAAAGCTAAATCAGAGCGTTGTTGTTTGTAAACATTTGCATATGCACCAGTTTTATGAAAACGACAGTCAACTTCATCAGGTTTTGTACCAAGTAATTGTAGAGTCATATTTCCCATACGCCAAGTAGCAGCAGTATGTCCACTAGATGGGCCGCGCATTATTGGACCTATAATGTCATTAAAAACAGAAACTGGCACAATCACCTCTGAAAAATTTAGTTGTATTTAATGATACTCGCATGTCTTTATTATATATAGACATACGAGTACCATATATTGGTTATATACGTTTATGCAGATTTATATGCTACACATGCTACTTCTACACGCATATCTGACATAAGCATAGCTTGCACAGTATTTCTTGCAGGAGCATGTTCAGCGGTAAAGTATTGTGCATAGATTTTATTAAAGTCCCCAAAATCTCTAGGGTCATCAATCCATACATCAACCTTAATCACATCATTGAAACTATAGCCAGCGGTTTCTAAAACGTTTTTAAGGTTTTCCATAACTTGGCGAGCTTGCACAGTCATAGAACCTGAAACAATTTCATTGCCATTATTAGGGTCACGTGGAACTTGCCCTGATACATAAAGAAAACCATTTGCTTCTACAGCTTTTGCAAAAGGAAGAGCGCCAGCTTGTGGTGTACCATAACGTTTAATCGACATAATTTTACCCTTTCTTATTTCTTCTTTAAACCAAGAGATTCAATTGTTCTTTCCATGTCTACATATTGAAGATTAATAGCATCTTGGAATTCTTGACCTTTAGTACGGTCTGAAATGAAGCCTAGGTTTTCGATAGCTTTGATAAATTCAGGGTCTTGAGTAATTTTGTCGGTTACTTCAATCAATTTATCTTTTACTTCTTGTGGAGCACCAGCAGGAATAGCTATGCCTGACCATGCAAAGTAATTTCCTTTATATCCTTGTTCGTTGAAAGTAGGAATATTAGGATATTTAGGATCTTTAGCGCCTAAAGCAAGAAGTTTTAATTTACCAGCATTTACAAGTGGAATGTAGTTGGTAGAGAAAAGCATTGTAATATCAGTATGTTCGCCAACAATTGAAGTTGCTGCTTCAGCACCACTGTTATAGCTTACACTTTTAGGAACGATGTTTGCGTCATTAAACCAACCACGAAAAGCGAAAGTAAGCCATGAAGTAGCAGAAGAGTCGGCAAAAATAGGACTTAATTTATTAGCCTTTACATCTTCTTCAAATTCTTTCAATGTATTCCAAGGAGCGTCTGTATGTACAATAACACCAGGGTTAGTGATACCAAAACGATATAAGAAATCGAATGAATTTCTATTTAGGCCACCTGTAGAAGTAGTAATAGGAATGACGATGTTTGGACCAGCTTGTGCTAAGAATAATGTATAGCCATCTGGTTTAGCTTTTGATGCGAATAAAGTACCTGTTAGGCCACCAGCACCAGTTTTGTTTACAACTAGAACAGGTTGTCCTAATTCTTTTTTTGCAAATTCTGCCCATACACGAGCACTTAAATCTGAGTCACCACCAGCACCATAGGGGCTAACAAGTGTGATTGGCTTTGTAGGATACTCCGCTTTTGCTTCTGATGTTACACCAACGAACATACTAAGTGCAAGCATCATTGCCATTATTTTACTAAACTTTACCATAAGGCCTCCAAAATTGTTTTTATAAGCAGAAGTGTGAACTTCTTGTTACTAAATTATAAGAATAAATAATTATTCA
>CAYJDN010000246.1:0-3442 GCA_964368925.1 uncultured Desulfovibrionaceae bacterium
AAATAAAAAGGGGAGCATACAGCTCCCCTTTTTTATAGTACGAAAGAATTAGATATCAATTTTTTCGAGTTCTGAACCGTCAGCGTGCAATACATGCACGGCGCAACCAAGTCAGGGGTCAAATGCACGGATAACACGCGCAACGTTGACTGGAGAATCTCCAACCATTTCAACACCTATGATTGCTTCTTCAACTGGACCACGAACGCCATCGTCGTCACGTGGTGAACAGTTCCAGATAGTTGCAGGAACTAATTGATATGTATCAATAACGCTATCTTTGATAGAAACGTAGTGAATTAATGAACCACGTGGAGCTTCGGTGAAAGCAGCGCCTTCGCCTGTTTGTGGAACAGTTACTGGTACGTATGTATCTTTACCATATTTGAATTGATAGAGGCTATCAACTACAACGTCTAACAATTGATATGTTTCTTCAACTCTACCAACGTGGCGACCCATGATTGAGAATACTGCGTCTTCGCCTAAGTCACGGAAGTATTTTGCATTGATACCAAAGAGTTTTTTAACCATTTGTTGACCAACTGGAGAAAGTTCTTTGTTTGCAATCCACATACGTGCGTGAGGGCCAACTTCCATTGGGTTGCCCATGTAACGTGGAGCTTTCGAGAAAGTATAAGCGCCTTCTTTGCCAACTTCAGGGATACAATCAGTATCTTTGTAGTTGTTACCAGAAGTCTTATCTTGTAACCATGAATACTTGAAGTGTTCAGTTACATATTTTTCATCAAAAGCATAATCTTTTCCGCCATAGTAAACGCCTGGCTTGAAGAAGTATTCTTTGCCTTCGCTATCCCATGGGAATAAACCTACGCACATACAGTTACGTGTACCGTGAGCGGTTTCGAAAAGATTTTTGTAATTTGCACCAACAGTATAAACCATAGGTACATATTTTTCTTCAACAAATTTACGTACTTTTTTGAAGCGAGCTACATATTCAGTAATGGTTTCTTCTGTAGGAATTTTAGAAACACCACCAGCTAATACGCCTTGTAAGTGAGGCATACGGCCAGCTAATAAAGCAACCATTTCGTGACATACTCTACGCACTTCTAAAGCTTCTAAATATTCGTCTACGCCAACAGTGTTAGTAGCAGGATCTAAGCGAAGATCTGACTCTTGGAAACGTGGAACGAATGGAGCTGCATCAGGGCCTTGAATAAAGTCTTGGCCAGCTAAGTGATAGAAGTGAAGAATGTGTGATTGTAAGTAGTTAGCTGCTTGAATGAGGTTACGAGCAACACGAGCGTTATCTGGAACAGTAACGCCACACGCTTTTTCAACTGCCATAGAAGAAGCAATTGAGTGAGAAGCAGGACAAACACCACAAACACGTTGTGTGATTTGTGAAGCATCACGTGGGTCACGACCCTTTAATATGTTTTCAAAGCCACGGAACATACCGTTGCTAATTTTTGCATCAACCACCTTACCATTTTCTACAACCACTTCAGCTTTTAAGTGGCCTTCAATTCTGGTGACTGGGTCGATATGGATAGTTTTTTTCTCTGCCATAACAAACTCCCTAATCGGATTTACTATTTAATTTGTAAGAACAAGCAAGTATTAGTAGTAGAAAGGTGATTTACCATCAGGGAAATCAGGCTCTACGCAACCGATACAAACAGCGTTTTCAGCACACCAGTTAACTTTACCATTCCAGCGGTTTACAGGTGAGTTACACATAGCCATAGGTCCTTTACAACCTAGGTCGTAACGACAACCGTTAACATCAGACATTGAAGCTGACATAATACCGTTTTCGAAATCTGGTAAATATGGACATTGGTCGTGTGTGCTTTGTCCAAAGAAAGGAGTAGGACGGCCATCGCCATCAAGTAAACTTACAACAGTAGCAAGTCCATCAGCTAATCCTTGTTCTTGAATAGCGTTAAGAGCTACTACGATTGTACCAACAATCCAATCTGGATGAGGAGGGCAACCTGCAATATTAACTACAGGAGTAGCAATGTTTTCAGCTTCAAAGAATTGAGAAACGCTAAGTGCTTCGGTTAATCCGCCTTGAGCAGCTGGAATACCACCGTATGCAGCACATGTGCCTACAGCAAGAACAGCAGCAGCTTTAGGAGCAATTTCGTTTAATAATTCAACAAATGTGTATTCGTGATGATTAGCTTCACCAACGATGCAATATTTTCCGTCTTCGCCAACAGGAACAGCGCCTTCAACAGCTAGGAAATATTGACCTTTGAATTTTTCTGCAATTTCTAACATGTGTTCAAAAGCGCCTGCGCCTTCGCCAGCCATAATAGTTGGGTGGAATTCTAGGCTAATCACTTTTAATAAAACATCTGCAATAGCTGGGTGAGTACTATTTAAAATAGAAACTGAACAACCTGTACATGCAGAACCTTGTACCCAAATAACTGGTGGTAAATCACCATTGAGTGTTTTAGCTAAGGCTTTGTGAACTGCAGGATGGAACATGGTAGAAACACCATACCCCGCCACAGAACTGGTGCATAGCTTTACGAAATCTCGTCTTGAGAGACCCATATAATGCCCTCCATTAGTAAAATTGTGACTAAAATTAGGTTATTAAAGACTCGCTTGCCAAAAGCAAGGAACATCCAAAACTTATCAATATAGTATAATAATTGGAACACTTAGTCAAGCTGAGGAATAATTTTTTTTATAAAAGATGTATTATTGTAACATGCTGTAAAAAAAGAATAAAATAATCTAGTTTGAATTAAATTTAGCTTGTGCAAAAAATCTTTATCTCTATTTGTTTTATTAATTTAAAAGCAAAAAAAAAATAAAATTATTTCTAAGAGGAAACTGTCTATCAGTTTGAAAAGTAAAAATTTTCCTTGACAAAAATAAAGGAATACTTTAGATAAAAGAAAGGTACACGCGTACTAAATTAAACTTTTTTTGGAGGTTCTCATGAGATTATTAGGACTTATGTTAGCTGGCGTATTATTAACAGGTTGTGGCGTACAAAAACCAGTAGGTGTTATCTTCACAGATATCGACGTACCTACAATGAACCCAACAACTAACTCAGTAGGTAGCAAAGTTGGTACAGCTGAGTGCGTATCTTACTTATCAGTAGTTGCTTTAGGTGACTGTTCAGTTGAAACAGCTGCTAAAAACGGTGGCATTTCAAGAATTTCTACTGTTGACACAAAAGTTAACTCAATCTTAGGTATTATCAATACTTTCGTAACAACAGTTACTGGTGAATAATTACTAGATAGACCTAACGGTTTAGAATAAAGGCAGGGACTTCGGTTCTTGCTTTTTTTGTTTAATGCAAAATGCTATAATTGGTGTGGATTGTTTAGATTATACCGATAATCTATCTTTTTATACTTCCGAGGGAACGTGGAATTTTTTAAAAAGCATGGATTCCACGCCTCTTATTTCTTGCTGTTTTACTTCGCAAAACAGA
>CAYJDN010000247.1:0-3435 GCA_964368925.1 uncultured Desulfovibrionaceae bacterium
TTTGTTCGATCTGACTAATATCTGATTCTAGCGATTTTAATCTATAGGCAGGGCGCAAGACTACAATAGTATTAGGGTTTTTAGCTTCTAGTTCTTCAATATAATCTATAGTATCATTATACATTTTTGCTCGAGTAAGAAATAATTTAGAAAATTCAGGATATTTTTTTCGAAATAAAAATGATGCTAATTTATAAGAATTGCTAAGTTTTTTCCTATATCCCCTTGGCTGAGTGAGTACGACAAGATTATTCTTATTGCCCTCGCTTATAGATTTTTTTATGGGGATTGAATCGCTGAGGCCTCCGTCAAAATATCTTCTTCCATCAATATAAATAGGTGGAAAATAAAAAGGAATGGCGCAACTTGCTCTAAGAATGGTCATTTCTTTATCCATATTTTTTGTGTCAAAATAATGTGGTTTGGCAGTAAGGGCGTCTGTGGCCACACTTATCACTTCACCATCAAAATTGCTTAAACTCTCTCTATCAAAGATATCAAGCTCATTAGGCACTTCATCGTATAAGAAATCAACATCAAAAAGCGATTTGTGTTTAGGGATATTTCTTAAAGAAAAATATCTTGGATCATTGCGGTATCTACGTAATATTTCAATATTTCTTCCTCTTTGATTTGATGCGTATGAAACGCCGTAAGAAATGCCCGCTGATACACCAATGACATAATTAAAATGAATGTTTTTATCTAATAATGCGTCTACTACGCCAGCGGAAAACATTGCTCTTAATGTGCCGCCTTCTAAAACTACGCCTGCCATGATATTACCTCGATTTATCTCGTTTTCACTATAAATTTAGGCTATTTTAGCTTTTTTGACAAGTTTTTTATATTTAGCGCATTATTATATAAGGTTAACTAATAACATATTATTTCTCGGTGGCGAAAACAGATCAATGTATTATTTCACTATTATTATGAAGCTATATTATACCGAATAAAGAATAAGTACGAGTATTTGTGCTGAAATTATTCTTAAGAGCATAGTGAGTGGATAGACACTAGCATAAAAAGAAGCTAATAAATCTGAATGAGTTATGTGTTGCGCAAAAGCAAGAGCTGGTGGGTCAGTTGTACAACCTGATAACAAGCCGCAAATAATGATATAATTGAGCTTGAATACGAGGCGAGCGACAATGGCAATAATAAAAAGCGGAATAAAGGTTATGCAAACACCCACTGCGAATAATTTGAGCCCCTCATAGCTGAATAGAGCATCAAAAAAGCTTGCGCCTGCATTCAAACCAACGGCGGCTAAAAACAAGGCTATGCCCATTTCACGTATAATATGATCTGCGCTTGAGGGCAAATACCACACAATACCTTTATAGGCGTGCAATCTGCTAAGAAATATTGCGACAAGCAAAGAACCGCCTGCTAAACCAAGTTTGAGCGTTGTTGATAAAAAAGGCAAAGGTATAGGAATGCTGCCTAATATAATCCCAAGAAAAATACCAAGAAATAAAGGGAGTATAGGAGGGTGATTTAATTGCTTTTTTGAATTACCTAAAAGAGTTTCTGCCCCGTCTAATGTGTCTTTTGTGCCTACGGCAATGATTTCATCTCCATAATGTAAGCTAATATTATCATTAGGTAAAAAAGGCGTACCTGCACGTATGATGCGTGTGAGGGTGATTGTATGGGTAACAAAATAGCGCAAACGTCCAATACGTTGACCAATAACTTGCTCATTTGTAACAAGAATATGCCTTGTTTCAAGATCTTCTTGATTGTGGGTCATGTCTTTTTTGTGCCAAGAACCAAGTTTTTCGATACTTGTATTTACTTGAGATCTTTCACCAATCATGTGAATAAGCATGTTTTTTTCTAAAATAATTTCTGCTGAGGGGGCATGTTGAGATTCTACATTTTCTTCACGCACTCTTGAAATAATTATGCCATGCTCCATCCCTAAAGCCGATTCTAAACTTTTGCCAAAATATTCTGGATTACTAATGAGAACCGTTTTACTCGCAATTTCTTGAAATTCAGAAGTTTCTTCATGTATCTTCTTGATTTCTTCATCAATATCTATTTTGAATATTTTTTTTATAAGCAACATTGTTAGAATTATTCCAAAAATACCAAAGGGATAAGCTATGGCATAATTCACGCTAATATCAGTAATATCAAGAGTGAGTCCTTGATTTTTCGATAATTCTAGAAGCATGGTAGTTGAAGCGCCAAGAGAAGGGGTGTTCGTCACTGCGCCGCTGTATAAGCCAATTATTGACAAATCAGGAACATTGATAATTTTGCCTACTATTAATGCTGTTAAAACTCCCATAAATATCGTGATGGCTGCAAGAGTATTGAGTAATAATCCACGCCTTTTTAGCGAATCTACAAAACTTGGCCCAACGCTCAAACCTATAGAAAATACAAAGAGGATTAAACCAAATTCTCTAATAAATTCAAGTAAATGCTTGTCTACGTCAAAGCCGATATAACCAACAAATAGGCCACTGAATAAAACACCACCAATACCAAGTTTTATTCCCTTTATCGAAATATTACCAAGCGCTAGGCCAAGAACGATAACGATGGATAAGAGCACAATTGTTTGCACAGCCCCAGTTTGGTAAAATAGGTTTTCAAGCCACATAGATTTATCCTTAAAATCGTTTTTTCTTTTAATATCCTAATTGCTTATTGCAAAATTTACTACTTCTAAAGCATGTATTTTGCATGTGTCAAAAATAGGCATAGTACAATCATTTTGTGAAATAAGTAAACCAATTTCCGTGCAACCCAAAATAACTCCCTCAGCGCCTAAATCTTTCAATGTATTAATAATATTTATATATTTTTCTCTGGAAGCACTATCAATTTTTCCTAGGCATAATTCATTATAAATAATGTCATTTACAATTTCGATATCCTCTTCTTTGGGAATAAGAACTTCAATACCATTATCAATCAGTTTTTGCTTATAAAAATCTTGTGTCATCGTATATTTAGTGCCAAGCAAAGCGACTTTTTTTATATCTTTAGCTTTAATGACTTTTGCTGTTGCCTCAGCTATGTGAAGAATTGGAATATCAATCTTTTCAGCTATTTGAGGTGCGATTTTGTGCATAGTATTTGTGCAAATAACAATAAAATCAGCGCCTGCATTTTCTAGCTTTTTTGCAATATCAGCTAAGACTTTTGCGCTTTTATCCCATTCATTTTTTGCTTGATATTCTTCAATTTCAGCAAAATCTACACTATAAAGCAGGATTTTTGCAGAATGTAGGCCACCTAAAACTTCTTTTGTTCTTTCATTTATCATTTTATAATAAGTAAGAGTGCTTTCCCAGCTCATTCCGCCAATTAATCCTATTGTTTTCATGATCATCTTCCTTGATAGATGCTAAAATCATAGTTTATTCTGCTATCTATTTATTATATATAGTTTAAAGCAATTTATCAAAG
>CAYJDN010000248.1:0-3429 GCA_964368925.1 uncultured Desulfovibrionaceae bacterium
CATTTATGTTTAGATAAACTCCTTCAAGAGAAAAACTTTGTTCCTTGCCCAAAAACAAAAGCTCTTAATTTAGAAATACACCCTAGCTTAAGCTTCTATCCGAGTAAATTCTTCTTTTACTACATTATCATAAGGATAAACAGTGAAATCCAATTGCTTTAGCTTTGGTTTTTCTTGCAATGCTAAATAATTTTCTACGCCTTTACCAATAAAACTATACGACACTAAATAGCCTGTATCAGCTTGCTCAAGCATTGGAACATCTATAATTGAATCGCCAATGGCTATAACTTTTTTTCCTCTTTCTTGCAGTAATTTTACAAGCGCTTCCTTTACCTTTGGCGTTATTAAATAGCCTTTTTCAAAAGAATTACCAAAAAGCGTTTTTATAGGGAGTTTATGCTTAAAAACATGCTGCCAAGCCATTAAAACTCCTGCGCTTATACCAATACATAAAATGTCTTTATTATCTTCTAAAATCTTGTGCATTTCAGGCTTAATGACAACTTTTTCAAGAATTTTCTCTTTGCCCTGCTCTAAAATTTCTTTATCTATATCTTTATAATAGGTAAATATTTTATAGAATTGATACATAGAATATCTAGTTTTTGCAAAAACTTTGCCTATAATATCCGTATCTACCGAAACTAATTCTAAAAAATCTGCGCTCACATCATTTATGGAAATGGTTCTATCACAATCAACCACAAGCGCATATTCATTCTCTAATTCATCAGCTGGAATTTCAGCAAGCATCTTACTTGCAATATCATCTGCATTACACTTTCCCTCTTTATAAGCCTTTTTATAAAAGCTCGTAAAATCAACACATTTTTCAGTGTCTTCGTCCAATATCACCAATTCCATTTTATGCGCACTGCAAAGATTTGTAAGCAAATTTCTTTCATCAATTTTATAGCTATCTATCATCTCAAGAGGTAATTTTAGATATTTTTCTAATAAAACACTAGGTATGTCGAAATAAAACAAAGCGTCTAATTGAGCAATATTTTCACTAATATTTCCCCTGTTTAAAGAAATAAATTCATCTTCTAAATAAACATGCTCCAAAGCATTCAACAAAAGATGCTTCTCTTCACAAAAATAAGCAAAAACTCCAAATTTCATACGCTTTCCTCTATTCTAAATAAAATAGCAACTATAGTAACTAGATTGTGTTTCCAATCAATAACTACAGCAACATTCGATTAAAAGCTTCAATTTCTTCTTCTATAAATAAACTATTCTATTCTCACTTTTTCGTCTATAGCAAATAATAAAAAATTCTTAAACCGTTGATTTTATACATTATGCTATTTATTTTATTTTTGCTTGACTATAGTATAATTTTATACTATTATAATTTTACATTATCATAAAAATGAGGAAGAATATGTCATTATCACATGGAATACTTGGTTTTCTTATGTACAATAAGATGAGTGGCTATGATTTAGCAAAAATTTTCAATTCATCAATAAAGATGATTTGGTATGCTCAAAATTCTCATATATATCTTGAGCTTAAGAACCTGCAAAAAAAAGGTTATGTCACTTCAGAAGAAATTATTCAGCATGACAAGCCAAATAAAAATCTCTATGAAATCACTCAAAGTGGCAAAGATGAATTTTATACTTGGCTATGCAAAACAGATTTTTCTTCTATGAACATGGTAAAAAATTCTCTACTCATGAATATATTTTTCACTGGGAATTTAGACATCGCCGCGAGTAAGGCTAAATTTCATCAATTTATTGAAGAAGTGCAACAAAAATCTATAGATTTACCAAATGCTCAAAACGATATTGATTTTTACAAAAGTAGTCAAAATCCATTAGATGCGCTGCACTGGCAGTTTTGCGCTGATTTTGGAAATAAGTATACGCAAATGCGTCTTGAATGGGCAAAAGAATGTTTACAGAAATTAGAACAATTTGAACAAGTAGAAAAATCAAAAGAAAAAAGCGAAATATAATATAATTATTACTCTTGGAATTTATTCAAACAGTAGTTTAAATATAACACTCAAAAAATCAATATGTTAACAAAGTAGGAATACAAATGGAAGCTTCATTCTATCCTTATATTATCGCATTTTCGTGGATAGGCTTTTTCTTATTAATTGGCACATTTCTACGGGCTAAGATAAACTTTCTGCAAAAAATGCACTTTCCAGCATCTTTAATCGGTGGATTAATTGGATTTATTGCTTATAATTTAGATTTAGTTCTTGTACCAACAACTTTAGGCTTGAAAAATATCGACCCACAAATATTTAGAGTGATAGTTTTTCATTTATTTGCCTTTGGTTTTGTCGCTATTGGACTATTAGAAAATCAGTCAAATAATTCAAAGCCTTATTCTATAACTCAAGGCGCTCTATGGTTTGCCTGTCTTTTCACCATGCTCAAATGTATACAAAGCCTGACTGGCTACAGTGTTTTTTCTTTATTAAATAATTATTTAGGAATTGAGATAAACCCTATCAATGGTTATCTTTTAGGGATAAAAGCCGCTGGGCAAGCACAAGCCTATGCAATGATGTGGGAGACGAGCCATCAAATAGCCTATGCCGTTTCTATAGGTTTAGGTTTTGCCGCTATTGGTTATCTCATCGCTGCTTTAGTTGGTATTCCATTTATTTCAATTTGTTACAAAAAAAACTTTCTCTGCTCAAACACAACAGAAATATCAAATGAAATAAATAATGGCATATACAGCAAAGAAAGCCAAAAAATTTCAGCCTACTCAACTACACATGCTTCAAATATAGATTCATTCAGTTTCCATTTTGCCATATTGCTTGTAATTTACGCAATAGCCTATTTATTAGCCTGCATATGGACAATAAAAATGCCTAAAGCTTACGCTCCACTTGGTTTTGGGCTTCTTTTCATTTGGACTGTACTCCTAGCAATACGCACAAAAAAAGTTCTAAAAAAGTTTAACTTATTTCATCTTATTGATCAAGGAAGTTTAAAAAGTTTTAGCGGTTTCACTATCGACTTTACCATTTGTGCAGTATTTTTAAGCATTGAAATCAACGACTTATCAAAAGTATTACTTCCATTTATTATTGTATCCATAATAAATACTGCCCTTGTGCTTTCAATATGTGTCTATTTTGCAAGACGCACAAAAGAATTCGCCTTTGAACGCATGGTCGCACTATTCGGAACCTGCACAGGTTCAACCTCATCAGGTTTATTACTTTTGCGCATTGTAGACCCAAAATTCAAAACTCCTGTAGCACTAGAATTAGGATTAATGAGCGCTTTTACTACTTTATTAAACTTCCCAATCGCTTTTGCATCACCATTTGCACCTATTGAAGCATTTCCCTATAAATATTTATTAATGATTTATATTGTCCTTATGCCTCTCTATTTATTATATAAAAACAACATACAATTTAAGAAAATTGTTTAA
>CAYJDN010000249.1:0-3421 GCA_964368925.1 uncultured Desulfovibrionaceae bacterium
GAGTGTTGAAAAAAATTCTTTTACTTCACTTCCTATGCGTCTATCTTCAGCAAAAATAGCAAAAATTCCTAATCGTATGATCGGGCAAAGTTATGGCTGGGGTGGCGTGCATAATAATAGAGATTGTTCTTCGTTAATGCGTGATTTATTTATTACTTTTGGTGTGTGGTTGCCAAGAAATTCTTTTGCTCAAAGCTATATTGGGCAAGTTGAACAGCTCAAAGATATGAGCAATACACAAAAAATTAATTTCATAAAAAATGAAGCTAAACCCTTTTTATCCTTTATTTATCTACCAGGTCATATTGGATTATATCTAGGTACTTATAAGAATGAACCTGTTTTCTATCATGCTGTTTGGGGAGTGCGAGCGAAGAACGAAGGGCGCATAATAATTGGAAAAACAGTTATTACTACACTTGACCCAGCAAAAGAAAATTCAAGAGCAGATAGGGAGCAAAGCTTTATTAATAGAATTATTCGCCTGAATACACTTGGAAGCGAATGATTTTGAGCATACAATTTTACAATGCAAAAAAATGGAAAGATAAAAAATTCTATCTTTCCATTTTTATTTTTAATAATTATTTTTTAGATTTGCTAGTCTTTAATTGACACAAAATAAAAAATTATTTTTTTCTGCTAAGAGCTTGAGCTAATTCATTTTTTAAGCTAGTAGCTAATTCTTTTACGCTAAGAATTTTATTGATACGTCCAACGTTAGTACCACAGAAAACAAAACCTTTATCAAGATTGCCTTTCATAGCATTGATAAGCGCTGAAGCAATACAATAAGGAGTTGTTTTAGGATCGCAAGTTTCTACGCAATGGTAAACACATTTAACAGGCTTTTTCTTGCCCTCACGCACAGCTTGCACGAAAGAACCAAGAATAGCTCTGCCAGGCATGCCAACAGGGCTTTTGATGATTGTTGTATTTTCTTCATTAGCTTCAACAAAGGCTTCTTTGAATTTGATATTTGCGTCGCATTCTTCAGTAGCGGCAAAGCGTGTGCCCATTTGAACACCACTAGCGCCTAATTCAATCATTTTTGCAATGTCTTCGCCAGAATATACACCACCACCAGCAATGATAGGAATATTTTTTCCAGTTTGTTCTTCTAAAGTGCGAACATAAGCAACAAGTTCAGGTAGGGTTTTTTCTAAAGAAAAGTCAGCACTTTCAATGGTTTCTGGTGAATATCCTAAATGGCCGCCAGCTTTAGGGCCTTCTAGTACGAAAGCATCAGGAACATAATCGTAGCGGCTCATCCATTTTTTAGCAATAACTTTTGCTGCACGAGCAGAAGAAACTATTGGTACAAGTTTAGTAGAAAATTCTTCTTTCTTTTCTTGGGCAAGGTCACGCAAATGCTTAGGTAGATCTAATGGTAAGCCTGCTCCTGCGAAAATTATATTAGCTTTTTCTTCAATCGCTGTTCTTACTGCATCTTTGAAAGTAGTGAGAACTACCATGATATTTACAGCAATAATGCCATCTGTAAGCTCTTTTGCTTTGCGAATTTCTCTTCTTAAAGCACGATTGTTTGCTTCAATAGGGTTTTTTGCAACATCTGGTTCGCTCATGCCAACCATAGCCGCTGAAATAACACCAATTCCGCCCTCATTTGCCACAGCTGAAGCGAGGCCAGAAAGTGAGACTCCTACACCCATCCCGCCTTGAACAACAGGAAGAGTAGCTACTAAGTCTCCAATTTTTAAACTTGGAATTTTCATTTATTCTAGTCCTTTATGTGGATATAAAATTAATTTTATTGCAACAACAGAAGAAAGTTAATTGCAGTAAACATTATATGGACACCAACCACATGGCGAGTGTTCAGTTTTTGAGAAAGTTGTAATGTTTTCAAGGTAATGCGTGATAAATTTTAAGATGATTGGAATTTTAGTATCCAAAATCTCACTATTATCACTGCTTTGATCTAAGACAAATTTCTCTTCACAACTATCGTATAAATCGATATATGCTGCATTTCTTATATGATATTTTTCACTCTGTGTCAAGAAAAGATAGATAGGCATTTGCAATGATTGCGAAGATTTATACAAAGCGTGAAGAATATTTGCCGCATTATTTTCATTGAAAGTTTCAACACTTGTAAGCATAGCGCTAAAAAGCTCTTCATTTTGCCAAAATTTAGGATTGTGAATTTTCTTTTCAACTGAACCAGTTTTATAGTCAAGTATCAGACATGATTTATTATTTTCTATTGTTCTTTCATCTATGCGATCGATCTTTCCATAGAAAGTATAATTATTTCCATCAGGGCGAGTAAAATCTAAATTTTGACTATATTCTTTCTCAATCGCTTTTACAAAAGTTGTGGGCTGATTGTTGATGTATTTTGATAACCTATTTGGAAAGGAAGTTTTTAATAGAAAAAGGCTTTCAGCTGGAAGTATTTCAAGCAGATTGTCTTCTTTCAAATAATTGTCAAAGTTTGCAATTTCTTCATAATATCTTTTTTTCAACTCTTCTTGTGTGATGGTTGTATTCGTTTTTTTGTAGAGTCCTTGCATAAAGTGGTGGACTAAATTTCCAAGTAATCGAGCATCTTCACCTTCTTTGATTTCACTTGGGCTTTGTAGGCGCATGATGTTTTGATAAAAAAACTTGAGTGGACAAGCAAGGAAAGTATCGAGCAAGGTAGGAGAAAATCTTCTGTTACAAAGAGCGTGTAATGCTTGTTTTGATTCCTTATTTATTCCTAAAGAAAGCTCTTTGGGGATTAATTCAACAATACATTTTGCTTGAGTGAAAATTTCACTGTCGGGTTTTAATATATGTCCTTTTTTTTGTTCAACTTTCCACAATGCCTCTTCAACATAAGGGGAGGGCACTTTTTTATCATCAAAAAGAGTTTTCACGCTGGATTCTTGCCAATAAATATGAATATTTTGAGCACTTGCAAGCAGTCGATACCATGTGTGAGCTGTGTAAACTTCGTTTGCTTTCAAGCTTTTTAGACCGATAGCAAGACGTAGTTTTTCAGGTAAAAGTGGGTTTTCTTCTTGGCGAGGAGGTAAAGTGTCATCATTTGCGTCGAATATGTGTATAGTGTCTAGGGCAAGGAGTTTTGTTTCTCTAAGTCCTAGTATTTGCAGTGCTTTATTTGAATGATGTTCAAAGGCAAGACTAGCCGCTCCAAAGAATTCAAAAACAAGGGAAGAGCAAATTTCATAGCCCAAGTTTTCATCAATAAATCTTTGTTTTTCTGACCATTCAAAGCTTTTATTTATTAAACGTCTTAATGCTAAACGCTCGAAATCATAGTTATGCAACAATGGATTTAGTATATGTTCAAGATTGGAAATGCAATAGATGATATCAGAAAGTGTTTGAATTTTAAACCAAAGCTTAAGCACTTCTAGTATTGGTTGAATAGCAGTATTTAATTCTT
>CAYJDN010000250.1:0-3401 GCA_964368925.1 uncultured Desulfovibrionaceae bacterium
TAAAATCAAGTGTGCGTTCAGCACAAAAGGCTTTAGCGAACAAGCAAAAACGACGCTTTTTGCGCAGTGAGGATTTTGCGTGCGAATGCACCAAAATCTTTACTATTAAAGTCTTTAGAGCAAAAGTGTTATGTTTCTCCCACGAAAAGTAATGAGCGCGCGAATGGCACTTAACACGAAATAAAACATAGTGCAACAGACCATCTACGCTACCAAACGAAATAAACTAGCTAGCAACCAAAGTCTCTTCAAGAGGGGTGGTAAGGAAAAGGGGGCGAGGGGAAAAAACTTAGGCAGGGGATTAGCTTATTTTTAATTTTTTGCTTTGTCATTTCTTGCTAGAAAATTTAATTTTTATTTTTATAAACAAATCAAACACATAAGCACTCAAAGTAAAAAATCCCAAAATAAGCGTTCCCCTCCTGTGGTTTTTCCCCAGAAAAGAACAGTTAACACAAAAGCAATGTATTGCATTATAAAGCACGAAATTACAACAAATGTAATCCACTATATTAATCACTCTTCCGCTGTCACTCAGAGGGCGAAGCCCGTGGAGTCCATGCCTTTAAATCTTAATAAATTTAAAAATAATACCTAGGCAAAACTTTCCTAAAAAAGAAAGAAATTTCCTCCCATAATAAAAAATATAAACTCATAACATACTATAATATATAAAATAAAAGCAAGTTCCGTCTTTGGCACAGAACTTGCTTTTATATTAGCATATGGAAAAAAACTCCATATTGAATTTATGAATTTTAACTCTTAGGAGGGACTATGAGTTTATCAGCAAGTTTGTGGACAGGCGTGTCAGGCCTATTAGGACACAGCGAAAAAATGAACGTTATCGGTAATAACATTGCCAACGTAAACACGATTGGTTTTAAATCGCAACGTATGGATTTTTCAGATCATTTATATCAAGACAGTTATAATAATGGCGGCTTAATGCAAGTTGGTCTTGGTGTAAACACTCAAACAATCATCACATCTTTTACACAAGGCCCATACGAAAGCACAACAAATCCTACTGATCTTGCCATCAATGGTTCTGGCTTCTTCCAAGTTCGCCAGCCTAATTCTGATGAAGTGTATTACACACGTGCAGGCAACTTTAACTTTGATAAAGACGGTAATCTTACTGATCCTAACGGCTATATAGTTCAAGGTTGGGAAATTGAAAATAACAGTGGTATTACTAGAGCTACTGGTGGTTTAGCGGCAAATACTACCGAAGATACTTCACCCGTATTAGGCACAGGTTCGCCTACTGATGTAAAATTAGAAGCGTGGACAGTACAGCCATTTGCAACAACAGAAATGACATTTATTCCTAACCTTTCAGCAGATGAAGGCAAGGATAATTCTTTCAATACAACAAATCCATTTACAGCTCTTATGGATAACTGGGACGGTGCGCAACCTCCTGCGACAACTGATGGCTATCCAATACCACAAAACGCCTATTCTTATCCGATGCCAATGACTGTTTATGATGAAGCAGGTGTTGAGCATAAGCTTACTGTGTATTTTGATATGGTAAATCCTGATGATTATGCAGGCGGCGAAACTGGTGGTTCAGTTTGGGAATATATTATTACTATGGATCCTGCTGAAGATAAAAGACAATTCTGGGAAGAAGATCCACGTCTACCTGATGGCGGACAGTTAATCGACATGTCTTCAACTAAGATGGCTGGTATGCTTGGCGCAGGTACAATTTCTTTCAATTCTGCGGGGCAAGCTGTAAACCAATCTACTTATACTTTATTTGGTGCGGCAAATCCTGAAACTCATCCACAATATTTTGAAGAAGTGCTTGATGAGGGCAGTGGCGAAATGAAATGGGTTCCTAAGATGAATTCAGGCTATGTAGAAGATTTTGCTAACCCTGGTACTTATGTATTTGATGAAAATGAAAAATTAGATCCATCTAGTTTAGAGGTTTGGCGTGCGGCAGATATTTCCTCTAATGGTTTGCCAATCATTACCCCTAACTTTACTGGTATTTTAGATGCTCAAACAGCGGGTTCACCAATGGGTGATGATTACGGTATAGAATTAAGCTTCGGGCTTAAAGGTACAAATACTGATCAACCTTGGCAACATATGGACTCAAGTCTTGCCGATCTCACAGTAGAGGGTTACATCTATAATAGTACTTATAATCCAATTGATCCAAGTGGTGGCCCTGAATATTATCTTATTGATGATAGATACGACACAAAATCAATGGGGCAATTAGTTGATATTTTCAGAACAGCAGAAGAAGACTGGTTTGACGGCGGATTCGTAGATGCTGGTGGTAATGCCATTACTTTTGATGACGCATTTTGGAATAATTCAACTCCTGCGCAAATTAATGCGGCTATAGCTAACATAGCTGGTTCAACTGCAAATCCTACTGATGCAGCTTTAGCACAAGCAGAAGCAACAGCAATTATCAATTCACTCACTCAAATGAATGTTGTTGAATATGCAGAACAACAATGGAATGCAGCTGGTTATACTTCTGGTGGTGCTGCCGTAAGCTTTGATGATGTATTTACTAATCGTCCTGCTGGAACAAGTGCTGAAGATGTTATTCTTAGCTTAGACGCACAAGCTCCTTTAACACAAATTCAAACACAGGCGCAAGCAAGAGCGATTTTAGGCGAGCTAATTGATATTGAAGACCCAGTAAATGACGCTCCTGTAGCTTTATACGATTCAGCAATTCGTTATCAATTCAAAGATAATGTCAATTCTACTGGTATACCAACTCCTACAGATACAATGACAATTAACGGTATTGAAATTGCTGAGCTTGGTTCTGAAAGAATGAATTACATTCGCTCTTATTTAGAAAATGGCGAAGCGCAAGCAGATAAAACAGATTTCACAAACGCAACACCAGCAAATGCAAATGATCTTGCTAACTTTACTGAACCAGTTGCTCGTGAAGATCTTATCATTCAATCACAAGCAGGCGCATCAGCTACCTATAGTTCATCACAAAATGGCTATCCTTTCGGTAACTTATCGAGTTATTATGTAGACCAATCTGGCGTGCTCACAGGCGTTTATTCAAACGGTATCACACAACAGCTCTACCAAATAACTATGTATGACTTCACAAGTCCACAAAATCTAAGACGTGAGGGCGGTAACCTCTACTCACAAACTCTAGACTCAGGCGACCCAAAATCAGGGCCAGCAGGTGTTGCAGGTTTGGGTACTATTACCTCTGAAACTATAGAACAATCAAACGTTGACTTAGCTCGTGAATTCGTACTTATGATTACTACACAGCGTGGTTTCCAAGGTAACTCAAAAATGATTACAACTGTCGACACTATGCTTGATACTGTAATCAATATGAAACGATAAAATAAGATAGTGTCGTCAAAATCGCTTTTTCG
>CAYJDN010000251.1:0-3399 GCA_964368925.1 uncultured Desulfovibrionaceae bacterium
CTCCCTTAATGGGCGTATCTGAAAGCAAAAGCTCACGCAAAATACGGTTTCTTGTACCCTTGGGGTCTAAGAAATAGGAAAGATCTTTACCAATATAGTCTTCCGGTACACCGGGGTCATCAAAATTAGTAAGCAGAGGCTGATTGCAGGCCAGAACAACTTGGTTAGAATCAATAACAATATAAGGCACGGGAATGCCCTGAAGTAGGCCTTGGGTAAAGCCTATTTCTTTTTTCATGCCCAAAACCATAGTTTCAATATTATGGCTCACATCGTACAGCTCATCTTCGCCGCTTAACACTAAGGGGGCATCCAAATCGCCTTCACTTATGGCTATACTGGATTCCCTAAGAGCACTCAGCCTTTTTACAATAATTTTGGCAATGAACAAGCGCACAAGAATAATCATAATAAGTATGGTAGCGCAGCCAAGTCCTATAATAATATACGTAGTTTCACGCAACTGTGTCATGTCTGGAGTGATGTCATTGATGGTAGTAAATTGACCCAATATGTCTTTAGACGAGCCGTGGCAATGGTAACAGGCTTGCTCATTTTTAATACTATCCACAGACACATAATACCACTTATCCTTGTGAGAAATCAGCTCTGTTTTTTGCACATTTCGTGTGGTAGCTTCTTTCATAAGCTGTATAACTGTTGGTGGTATGTTAAGGCTATTTACAGGAGCTTTACTTTTTATATTCTCTGTTGCATAGGTCACTGTACCCAAAAAACTCGACATATACATCTTCATTTCAGGCCGACTTTTACCAAAATAGTCAAATTCTTTTTGCGTCGCTGCATTATCGCCTGCAATCATGGGACGATAGATAATATTTTGTGCAAGTTCTTTCACAACGACAACATTTTTATTCATGGTGCTTATAAATCTTTGTTCATTTGTATAAGATACAAATACCAAAAAAACACCTATGATTAAAATCATCATTATGCCTACGAGTAATGCAAACTTATGTCCTATTTTTTTATGTATTTTTATCATAATGTCTTTTCCTATGTAGTAATATTATAATGTAGTCACTAAATATATACGGATACTCATGAGAAAAAACTCTTTAATGGCCGCCAGAATAAATGCGTCCATCGTAGGATATTCGCGCTATTTTACTGTCGTCATGGCAGGTTTCGCAAAGCTGTATAGTGGGCGTGCGTGAGATGGATTCGGCACTGCCATCTTCTGTATGCAGTCCGCCCATACCATGACAGGATTCACACCCCACATCTGCCAAGTGCGGTGTTTGTTCATAGCTAATAAAACCCTTTTTGCTTCCATAACCTGTGGTATGGCAAGATAAACAGCCCTCAAATTCAGCTTGGGTAAGTTTTTCTTTCATTATCATGACAGAATTTCTACTAGTAGCTTTTTTGGAATTGGTTCTAAAGGCTTTTACAGTGTCGGAGTGACATTCAGCACAGGCTTCAGTGCCCACATACCAATTTTCTGTAGCAGAACCTTCGCTGGTGGTAGTTCCATCAACTGCTTGTGCGTACGAAGCCGTATGTATATTCAAACACATGATACAACACGCTAAAGAAAAAAATAAACCGAACCTACTCATAAGACACCTTTCCTCATAATAAATCATTACATATTAAATTATAAAAATCTTGGAGCCTTAGCAGGCTGCTGCAAAACCTATTACGCAATTCCACTTCGAACGCCCCTATGAACTGCGAAAACAAGCAAACACATGGTATTTACGCAAAGCGCATCTTTAATTAGTTCAATAAATATGCACAGTTTTACAGCATATACAAATAAGCAAAAAAGTGAACCTTAACCCCACAATGGTCAAAATGAGATATACGGAGTGAATATAACAAACTATATCGACAAAAACAAATGACTATTTAGGGGGGTATAGGATAAATTAACATTTTTTCTGAGCGATTTTACATTACTCCTCTACCACCACAAACCAAAAGAGCGTGACAGCAGAAAATGACCATAAATGGTATGATGAAAATTTCAAACTTTATCGTCTATAAAATGAAATATTTGTCATCAATTTTGATATCCCCAAAAGGCGCCACCTGCACTCATAGAAAAACTCCAAAATGCCTATAAAACCATGAAGGATATACTTAAAAATACACAGTAAAGTAAAAATTTTAGGCTCAATGCAGATGACAAAATAATTCCCATAAGCAGATATTGCACATGGTTTCACAAAGTTGTGGAGGCAGAACAAAATCCTGAAAACCAAGGCCAAGTATGCATTTTAACATCTGGGAAAAGGTGACGTTTTAAGCCCCTACTCGCACTAAAACATTGAATACAAGGTTTTTTAAACAAATACATCCATAACACCTTTATCTTTTCTAAGGCGTTTTTTTTGTGAGTGCCTTTTTACTTTCGCTACAGCATGTTTTTTTTTACAAATACAAAAATTGTAGAAAATTATAAAAGTTTGCTAAGAAAAAATTTTACTAAAGCCATAGATTTTGCCCCAACGCTTGAACCTGCTACGAAAATGTCCACGTACAAAATGTAATTTGTATCGCTCATTATACAAATTTTACCTTTACAAATATTTTTTTATTGTATATTTTACTGGCAAATACTGCTGGAAATTATTGACGTCACTATCTTAATTAGGGAAGTACTATGAAAAAGACTACTGAAAACATTGTGGAAGCTGTAGAAACTCAAGAGTGCAAATGCGAGGCTCCATGCCAAACTACCATTGATTCTATTGTACGCAAGCGTGTCTATGCTTCTATGGCCGCAGGCCTTGTGCCCATCCCCTTAGTGGATTTTGCAGCCCTCACAGCCATTCAGATTGAAATGGTTCGCACCCTCTGCATAGAATACGGTATCCCTTTTGAAAAACAATGGGTTAAAACATGCATCTCTGGGCTTTGCGGCGGTGGTGTAACCGTTGCAGCTGTGCCCACCATTGCTTCCCTTTTTAAAGCCATTCCGGTAATTGGCCTCCCCTTGGCAGCCTCCACCATAAGCATTACTGGCGGAGCCATTACCTACGCTGTAGGTTGTGTTTTTAACCGTCACTTTAAAAATGGTGGCTCCCTTGGTGATTTTGACGTAGAAAAAGGTAAAACCTACTTCAAGGAAAAATATGAAGAAGGTAAAACCTATGTCAAAGGTTTAAAAAGCACCCCTCAGAAAGAAGAAGAAAATACGGCAGAAAACGCCACAAACGCATAATTTTTAGCATTTTTACCGTATGCTTAGAGGGGGGGCTTGCCCTACTCTAAGCATACCTATGGGAATTTTATGCGCATAGATAAGTCTCGTTTTCTTTCCTTACTGCATGCGGAAGCCGGTGGCCAAAGTTCAAAATTGGTTTTGGCTTGTTGTGGGGCTGGTCTTGCGCAAGGCATAGCCATATTTAGTATTATTACCGGCCTTGA
>CAYJDN010000252.1:0-1097 GCA_964368925.1 uncultured Desulfovibrionaceae bacterium
CACCTAAAAAAGCACAAGCATAGGGCGATAACTCTGTATTTGCCGCAATTATCTCTTTTGCCTTATCTATACAATCAGCAAAAGCTCCACCATAGCTTCGTGCGTAATTATATTTATAGCAAATTTCATTATAGAGAGAAGCGTGGCTCTCTTTATTTCTCAAGCGCTTGTTTAGAGCTAAACGTAATTTTCCGAGTAAGAGTTCATAAAGTGAGTTTGAAAGCTTGTCAAAATTATCAGGAAAATAAGTAGTTTGTAATATGGTTTGAAATATACTTTGCGCTCTTTGCCATGAGGTGTGCTCTTCAATGCATAAATTTTGACCATTTTTTGCTATTTTTTTATATTTTTCAGGATTTCCTTTTATATCATTCAGGATTTCGTCAATAGTAGCGTGGTTATAAAGGACTAAATGCTCCATATTTGTGAAAATTTCGTCTAAATTTTCAATATTATCTTCATTTAAAAGAAGAGTTCCTGTTGCTAATGCTTGAAAAACTCTTAAAGATATGCCATTGAACAAATTTTCATTCAAAGTTAGAGTAGAATGCGCATATACATCTTGCATCTCTTGAAAGCTAAGCTCTGAAAACACCTCTATAGCATGATTTTCTTGAATATAGTTAAGAAGGTTTTTTCTTTTTTCTCTAAATTTAGTTATGCGTCCCACAAAAGAAAAATAATAGGTATCATCCTTGGCATGTTCTCTTATATCATGTTGATTAATACAAAGTGGTAAATAATGTGCCTTTATGCCATTTTGCTCCAATTCCTTAACACTCTTTTTATGATCGACAAAGACATAATCAAAAGCATGGAGCAAATGTTTATAAGTGTGTAAATTTATAATAGAATCAAAGGCATATACTAAGGTTGGAAAAGGGCAAGCATAGAGCGAATGAGGTAATTGCATAAAAGCGAAAAAATCAATAATAATAAGATCAGGCTTCTTACATACTTCTAACACACATTCTTCAAGAGATCTTGAAGCATCAAGAGTGAAATCAAAGACAGTTGCGCCAATTTGTCTTAAACCATCAGTGAATAATATTCCGCTATAGGCTATTTTCATCTCTATCTCATTCTATTTTTTCATC
>CAYJDN010000252.1:1107-3356 GCA_964368925.1 uncultured Desulfovibrionaceae bacterium
TTTCATCTTATTAATACCAAAAGTATCTTCGTTTTCACCAATTCTAATGTATTTCATATAAACATAAAAAGCGTGATGTGTAGCCATAATAAAACCTGCTTTGCCATCTAAAATGCCCCTTTTGAAGAAATAAATTCTGAAAAAGCCCCAAAGCGAATGCAAAATAGCACTTGTTAGCGAGAACTTTTGTCCTTTTTTGGTCTTTTCCTTGGCAGCAAAATCCGCATATTCTGAAAGCTTTTGCATGTAATTTTCGAACGATACATAAGGATAGTGTATAATATCGCCTTTAAGTTTTGAAACATTTCCATCAATTAATATATCTTGATGACGGCCAGAACTCTTTATGCCAAATTTGTCTTTTTTGAATAATCTTAAAAGAAAATCAGGATAAGCATCTGAATGTTTCATAAATTTATAAAAAAAGTAAGACCTTCTAGGGATATATGAACCATTAAATTTCTCATTCTTTGCAATCTCTCCATCACCAAGAAAAGATTTGATAGAAAGCTGCAATTCATCTGAGCAATATTCATCAGAATCTAAAATAATAACCCACTCTGTCGTGATATGTTTCAATCCAAAATAAAATTGCTCTTCTAATCGTATCCACGGATTTTGCAGAAATACAACATTTTCAAATTGTTTACAAATTTCTTCAGTAGAATCAGTGCTAAATGAGTCAATGACAAATATCTTTTCACAAAATTGCAAAGATTTTAAACAGGCTTCTAAAGCCCTTTCAGAATTATATGTTGTTATTAAACCACTAATATTTTTCATATATCTATTCCTTAGAGGAGTGACGAGCAATTGAATAAAAACTTGAAAGCTTCAATTTAACCATCTTTTTTAAAGTGCTCTAAACAAAAAAAAAGGGGAAATTTCTTTCCCCTTTCTAATAGCACTATTTTAGTTGAATATCAACTTTATATTATGCACCTAATTGGATACGTACAAATCTAGCAATGCCAAGAGTTGCGCCGTATTCTTTGCCTTCAGCTTTAAGAAGATCAGCAATGCTCATTTTGTCATCACGGATATACATTTGGTTTAGTAAGCAAGATTCTTTGTAGAATTTTTGTACTGCGCCTTCAGCAATTTTTTCAATGATATTATCTGGTTTGCCTTCTTCACGAGCTTTTTGACGATATACTTCACGTTCACGTTCTACAACTGTAGCGTCAACAGTAGATGGATCAACAGCTAATGGATTAGCAGCAGCAATTTGCATTGCAATGTTTTTTGTAAGTTCAGTCGCTTTTTCAGCTGGGATTTCTTTGTCAGATGTAAGTTCTAATAAAGCAGCTAATTTCTTGTTAGCGTGAACATAAAGACCAATCACGCCACCAGGAGTAGTCGCTTTGTAATGAACTGATTTACCAACAGTGATGTTTTCGCCAATGTTAGCAATAGCATTAGCAATTTCGCCTTCCATTGGGCTAGCATCAAAAGTGTCAGCGCCAGAAGCAACGAAATTTTCCATAGCTTTGTCAACTAAAGCAACAAACATATCACCACGAGCAACGAAGTCAGTTTCACAACAAACTTCTACTAAATAACCGTCTTTAAGATCTGCTGATTGAGTAGAACCAATAACGCCTTCACTAGTAGCACGGTCAGCACGCTTAGCTGCTTTCGCTAAACCTTTTTGACGTAACCAGTCAACAGCTTTTTCGAGTTCGCCCTCACATTCTTCAAGAGCTTTTTTACAATCCATCATACCAGCAGCGGTTTTTTCACGTAATTCTTTTACTAAAGAAGCAGAAATTGCCATTTGAATTCTCCCTTATGGGTTGAAAATTATATTATATAAATAGATAAAGACGAATTATTCAGCGCTAGGTGCTTCAACTTTTGCTTCTTCTTTCAATAAAGCTTCAGTTTCTAATTCGTTGATTTGTTTGTTTAAAGCAGCTTCAGGATCTAATTTTCCACCGTCTTTGCTCATTGCAGCGCCTTCAACACAAGCTTCTGCCATTGCATTAACAAATAATTTGATAGCACGAATAGCATCGTCGTTACCTGGAATAACGTAGTCGATAAGGTCAGGATCGCAATTTGTGTCAGTGATAGCAACAATTGGAATACCAAGTTTACGGCATTCTTTTACTGCAATGTCTTCACGATGTGGATCGATGATGAAAGCTAATTGTGGAAGACCAGTCATAGTTTTGATACCGCCAAGAGCGAGTTCTAATTTATCCATTTCTCTTTGGAGTTCAAGAATTTCTTTCTTTTGGTAGCGG
>CAYJDN010000253.1:0-2399 GCA_964368925.1 uncultured Desulfovibrionaceae bacterium
TAGACAATTTTTTTAATATATGTTTTTATATCTTCAAGAGAACATGAATTTAAATTCACGTTAATATCTAACAAACAAATGAGGGATTTTCTGATGGCAAAGTCAGGACTTATAGTCGGTTTAGATATAGGAACAACGAAAATTTGTGCAGTAGTTGGCGAATTATCTGATAGTGACACTATAGATATAGTAGGCATTGGCGTTAGCCCATCTACAGGTTTACGCAAGGGCACAGTTGTGAATATTGAGCAAACTGTCCAATCTATAAAGCAGGCTATTTCTGAAGCTGAATTGATGGCTGGTTGTGAAATTGCATCGGTTTATGTTGGTGTAGCTGGCAGTCATATTTCTGGTATCAACAGTGATGGAGTTGTAGCAACAAAGGGCGGAGAAGTTACCGAACGTGACATTGAAAGAGCGCTTGATGCAGCGAGGGCGATTGCCATTCCGACTGACAAAGAAGTTCTGCATGTTTTGCCCCAAGAATATATTATAGATAATCAGCATGAAATAATTGATCCTGTAGGAATGTCAGGCGTAAGGCTTGAAGTGAAGGTTCACATTGTAACTGGCGCTGTTGCTTCGGTTCAAAATATTGTGAATTCTTGTCATAGATCTAATTTAGATGTTGCTGATGTTGTTTTAGAATCTTTAGCTTCGGCCAAAGCAATTCTTACAAAAGAAGAACGTGAGATTGGTGTAGCTATTGTTGATATTGGTGGTGGCACAAGTGATGTTGCAATATTTATAAATGATGCGATTAAGTATACTGGAGAGATAGCTTTAGGCGGCGATGATATAACTAAGGATATAGCCTTCGGTTTCCGCACTCCTATAGCTGATGCTGAAAAAATTAAGATGAAGCATTCTTCTGTATTATTCCATGATATTCGTAGTGATGAGTATATTGAAGTGCCTGGTGTTGGTGGTAGAGAACCAGCTAGAGCTCAGAAGAGAATGCTTGTTGATGTGTGCGAATCACGTATGGAAGAAATTTTAGTGGCTGTTAATGAAGAACTAAAAAAATCTGGATTTAAAGCTCAGTTGGGCGCTGGAGTAGTTCTTACAGGTGGCACATCTTTAATTCAAGGCTGTGTTGAATTAGCAGAACAGGTGTTTGAACTTCCTGTTCGTCTTGGAGTACCGCACAAAATTGGCGGTTTGAAAGATTCAGTAAACAGTCCTAAATTTGCTACTGCTGTTGGCTTATTGCGCTATGGCGCTGAACTAGAAACTTCAGGACAGAAGGTAAGAGTGAGCGGACATGAAGGCGGTCAATCTTGGTTAGAACAAACACTTGCTCGTATGAAAAAATGGGTAAGCGAGATAGTTTAAAATATTTTAGAAATATATAAAAACTCGGGGGAGTATTTTTATGGAAATTTTATTATTTGATGAAACACAAAAGAATATGGACGATTTTGGAAATTCTGAGCATTACGGGCAAGAAGCTTTAGGCGCAAAAATTCGTGTGTTTGGTGTTGGCGGCGGCGGCGGTAATGCTGTTAAAACCATGGTGAATTCTGGAATTAGAGGCGTAAAATTTATTACAGCAAATACTGATATTCAAGCTTTGTCAAAAGCCAATACAGATATTAAAATCCAATTAGGTAAATCACTCACTCGTGGACTTGGTGCTGGTGCATTACCTGAAATTGGTAAAAAAGCAGCTGAAGAGAGTATTGAAGATATTCGTGAAGCAGTAGCTGATGCTGATATGGTATTTATTACAGCTGGCATGGGCGGCGGAACTGGTACTGGTGCTGCACCTATCATTGCGAGAGTAGCAAAAGAGAAAAACGCTGTTACTGTTGGTGTTGTTACTCGTCCATTCGGATTTGAAGGACATAAGCGCTCACGCCTTGCTGATGAAGGTATTAAAGAACTTTCTGAAAATGTAGACAGCCTTATTGTTGTACCTAACAACAGATTGCTCAATAGCGGTTCAAAAACTGCCAAAGCAAAAGATATGTTCGCTAAAACTGATGAAGTGCTTTGTGATGCTGTTCGTGGTATTACTCAGCTTATCACAGGCGAAGGCGTTATCAATACTGACTTTGCAGACGTAAAAACAATTATGAGCGAAAAGGGTATGGCTCTTATGGGTATTGGTAGAGCTTCTGGCGAAGACAGAGCTTTAGAAGCCGCAAGAGCAGCTATTTCAAGCCCACTCTTAGAAAATGTTTCAGTTCAAGGCGCACGTGGCCTTATCGTAAATATTGTTGCTACTGAAGATATGCTTATGGAAGAATTTTATCAAGCATCTGAATTTATTACTAATATTGTTGATCAAAATGCTGTTGTAGTTGTTGGTCTTGTTTATGATGAAAACGCTGGTGACGAAATGTCAGTAACTGTTGTAGCTACTGGATTAGAGCAAAAACCAGTTATCGTACCTA
>CAYJDN010000253.1:2409-2784 GCA_964368925.1 uncultured Desulfovibrionaceae bacterium
GCGTACAGCAAGCGACTGCACAACCTAAAGCTCAAGAAATTGTAGCTGATGTACCAAGAACAAGAAATACAGATTCTGCTATGCACGCAACTTTAACAGAATTAAATTCTGAAGGTACTTATACACCAGCTTATATTAAAAAGAAAAATCTAAGACATGCCCCAGGGCAAGATTTCTATGTTTTTAGCGATGACGAGCAAGAAACACAATTGCCTGCATTCATCACTAAATTGGCGAATTAATCTTAAATAAATTCACTATTCCTGTTTTCCCCCGTATAGGGACGGTTTTGAATGAACACTACAAGCAAAGGGCATATTTTATATACTAACTATGTATTTTAATAGTAAACATTTTGTTTAATTATCACTAAAA
>CAYJDN010000253.1:2794-3343 GCA_964368925.1 uncultured Desulfovibrionaceae bacterium
CTCACTGCGCAAAAAACGTCGTTTTTGCTTGTTCGCTAAAGCCGTTTGTGCTAATCGCACACTTGATATTATAAAAAACTTGTCGGGAATAGGAAGTGAATTTATAAGATTTTTAAAAGCATGGACTCCACGGGCTTCGCCCTCTGAGTGACAGCGGAAGTGGGATTTAATAATAAAGCCCTTTGTGCTGAGCGCACACTGAGAATATAAAAAACACCTCGAGCATAGGATTATCTTTAAAATCTTGCCCTCCCTAGCGACATTAAAAGTTTTGTAAGGAAAGGAGAGGGGGCTTGGGGGAGAGGAAAACCTAGACTTAATTGTAAAGATTTTGGATGCTTCGCACGCAAAATCCTCACTGCGCATTTTGTGTCAAAAATGCTTGTTCGCTAAAGCCTTTTGTGCTAATCGCACACTGAGAATATAGAAAATCGCCCTCGAGCATAAGATTAACTTTAAATCTCAAATTCCCTAGCGACATTAAAAGTTTTTGCAAGGAAAGGAGAGGGGGCTTGGGGGAGAGGAAAACCTATAGCATATTGCATAAAT
>CAYJDN010000254.1:0-3338 GCA_964368925.1 uncultured Desulfovibrionaceae bacterium
TTAAAATTATAAACTACAAGCTGTTTAATAACTTTTCCATGCAATTTAATGATGACCTTAATATCATTGTAGGCGACAATGAAGCCGGAAAGTCTACTTTCTTAGAAGCAATAAATTTAGCACTAACTGCACAATTAGCAGGAAGACATATTCAGTATGAGCTTTCGCCATACCTCTTTAATGTAAAAGCAGTGCATGAATATATTGAAGATTTGCAAGAAAACCCAAATACCCCTTTGCCTGAAATACGCATTGAAGTATTCTTAAAAGAAGATATAGATGGTGAATTAGCTCAGTATAAAGGTACAAATAATTCTGAGCGCATAGATTGTGCAGGTGTTTACTTGCATATTGCTTTTGATAAAGACTTCGCCGATGAATATAAGGAGTATATCAGAAATCCACGAGAAGTTAAAACTGTTCCTGTTGAGTATTATTCTTGCACGTGGCTTTCTTTTGCCAACAATTCATTTAAGTTTTCACAGCTTCCATCTAAGGTTATGTTACTTGACCGCTCTGACCAAAAAATGTTAAATGGCTCAGACAGATACATTGCAAAAATTATTGATGACACTTTGGAAAAGTCTGAAAGCGCATTACTATCATTACTATATCGCAAGCAAAAAGAAACATTTGCAAGTCAAGAGAGTATTGAAAAAATCAATCAAAGGTTATCGGAAGATAAAGCGGCGATAACGAACAGGGATTTGTCTGTATCAATAGATGTTTCAGCTCGGAATAATTGGGATAGTAATCTAACCCTTTATATTGACGACATACCATTTAGATATATCGGCAAAGGAGAACAAGGTGCAATAAAAACTAAGTTAGCACTGCAAGCAAAAAAAGAAAACTCTCAAATTGTTATGATAGAGGAGCCGGAAACAAATTTATCATTCACCAACTTAAATCAGCTTGTAAACAGTTTGATTAGCTCATGCTGTGAAAAGCAACTTATTATCACAACACACAGCACTTTTTTAATGAATAAAGTAGGCATTGACAAAGTGATTTTTTTAAATAGGTCTAATACTCTGCGAATGAACGGTATAGAGAAAAGCACAAGAGATTTTTTTATGAAATTACCGGGTTATGATACTTTAAGAATGATAATAGCACGGCGCTCAATTTTGGTAGAGGGACGCTGTGATGAGCTAATAGTTCAAAAAGCATATTATCAACTTCATTCAAAACTTCCAATAGACGATGGCATAGATGTAATTACTGTAGGGGGATTAGTGTTTAAGCGTTTTATGGAAATTGCGGCAAAACTAAAAAAGCAAATTGTAGTCGTTACAGATAATGATGGTGATTTTGCCGCAACAAAAGAACGCTACAGCGAGTATGAAGCCTACGGTAATATAAAGCTGTGTGTGGATCCTGATATAGATTATCCTACATTGGAACCGCAAATTGTTAAAGCTAACGGATTAACAAAAATGAATGCGCTACTAAGCAAAAACTTCGATGATGAAACCGCCCTTATTGAATATATGAAAAACAATAAGGCTGATTGTGCTATGAAAATCTTCGAGGAGGGAGAGGGTGTTGAAATACCCCCGTATATTTTAGATGCAATACAACAATAGATTTATTTTAGCTTCTGCCGGTGCAGGTAAAACGACAAAGATTGCTCAATATGCTATTGAAAATCCACATCTTAAAATACTTCTGACAACGTATACAAGTGAAAACACTGCGCTACTACAAAAAACACTTGTTAAACTAAATGGAGTTATTCCCAAAAATGTAACGGTGATGAGTTGGTTCTCTTTTTTGCTATCTGAGTGTATACGACCGTATCAAAACTTTGTGTATAGTGATGCTCGTATTGAAAATCTACACTTCATCCCATATATTTCAGCAAAGTATAAAAGACGTGCCGATGTTAAACGATTTTATCTATCTGATGAGGCGCATATCTATAGTGACAAAATGTCAGATTTCGCATGTTCATGCAATGAAGCGTCTAAGGGATTGGTAATAAACCGACTGGAACAACTTTTTGATGTTTTTATTTTGGATGAAACACAGGATATTGCTGGCTGGGATTTTGAACTAATCAAACTGCTCTTAAAATCAAGAATTAAAATAGTTATGGTCGGGGATGTTCGACAACGCACATATAGCACAACACAATCAACAAAGAATAAAAAATATTCTGATAATCTATGCCTTTGGTTTGAAGAATTACAAAAAGATGGTTTGGGGCGTGTTACATGGATGAATCAATCGTACCGCTGTATTCAAACAATCTGCGATTTTGCAGACAACATATTCCCCGACTACCCGAAAACAAAATCTCTCAACAAGAGCGCGCCTGACCATAATGGTATATATATGCTCAATTCTAACGATTTGCATAGATACTATGAGTTGTATCAGCCACAGATTTTAATTCACGATAAGAGGTCAGCAACAAAAGCTATGGGACTTCTTACATACAACTTTGGAGCGGTCAAAGGGCAAACATATAATCACATTGTAATAATACCAACTAAGCCTATAGAAAATTATCTTTGCACCGGAAATATTGCTGAGATTGAGAATGGCAAAGAAAAGTTTTATGTAGCAGTAACACGAGCGAAGTATAGCGTTGCGTTTTTATCTGAACGCGCAAGTGTTATACCCTGTATTTCAAAATGGGAAAGTTTATAATTGTGAGGTGAATTAAATGGCGGTTTGGAGCAATCGAGGAATACCGCATAAGGGTTGGACTTGTATAGATGTTATCGACTTGGCGGAAAACGCTTATGGTATGGATTATGCAACACGTAGGGATGAGGTATACGAAACATGCGAAATGTGTAATCAAGAGGGCATACGCTATGTACATGTTATGACACACCCTGAATATCAAGGATATCTCCGCGTTGGCTGTTCTTGTGCTGAAAAAATGGAAAACGATTATTCAACACCTCGCAATAGAGAAAATCATGTGAAAAACAGAAGTAACAGAAAAGCAAATTTTTTCAGACAACAATGGCAACAACGTCCAAACGGAAACCTTGTGCTTAGATATAAAGGTGATAATATAACAATTATGCGAAGCAAGTTTAATCAAAATGAATTTGGCGTAGCCTATGGCGGCGAATACATATGGAATTACAATGGACAAAAAATTAGAAATGTCGAAACAGCAAAAGCAGTAGCTTTTTATGCTTTTGATTGTTAGGGTGCTTTGAGAAATGTCCATGGTGCTCCCGTGGTGCCCTAATATTAAGGTTATGTATTCAAGGTCAAAACGGAACACTTAGATAGTTATGTTATTTCACTCGATTTCATGGTGCCCGAATGGTGCCCAACTCTCCAAAAATGACTTGTATAATGATAAATTG
>CAYJDN010000255.1:0-3330 GCA_964368925.1 uncultured Desulfovibrionaceae bacterium
AGGAAAAACCTTACCTTTTCAAAGGTATGGTTTTTCCTTTCCCCCAAAATTCTTTTTCCAAAAAAAATCTTCTTTAACCTCTTATATTCCTAGTAAAAATTTAATTGGCATATTTATTGTAATATTCCTTTTATCATTGGAGGTATGCCATGAAATTGACATGTAGAATTATATTACTTTTAGTATTGTTTATTATATTTCCTTTTACGAGTGAAGCGGTACGCATTAAGGATATAGGCACATTTTCGGGTGTTAGAACTAACCAATTAGTAGGTTATGGCCTTGTAATTGGCTTGAACGGCACAGGCGACACACAAGACGCACCTTTCACAACTACTTCATTAATTAACATGATGGAGCGTATGGGTGTTGCTGTTGATCAGGAAAAAATTAAGCCTAAGAATGTTGCGTCGGTAATGGTGACTGCTAATTTGCCTGCTACAGCTAAGGCTGGTTCGCCATTGGACATTACTGTTTCTAGTATTGGTAATTCTAAGTCTTTATCTGGCGGTGTATTATTGCAGACAACTTTGAAAGGTATTGATGGTAATGTTTATGCTTTAGCGCAAGGCTCGCTTATTGTGGGCGGATTTTCAGTAGGTGGTGAAGCGACTAGCATACAGCAGAATACGCCAACAGTAGCGACTATTCCTAGTGGTGCTACTGTAGAGCGTGAAGTACCTTTTGAATTTAACGATCAAGAATCGCTTACCTTGCATATGAGTATTCCAGATTTTTCAACTACTCAGCAAGTATCTGAAACAATAAATAGAACTATGGGTGGTGCTTATGCGAATGCAAAGGACAATAGTACTGTTCATATTCAAATTCCAAATGAATTTAGAGGCAATTTAGTGCCATTATTAGCGTCTTTGGAGAATTTAGAAGTATCTCCTCAGGGGCGTGCAAAAGTGGTGGTAGATGAAAGAACTGGCACTATTGTTATTGGTCGTGATGTTCGCATAGCGAGAGTAGCGGTAGCGCATGGTAATTTACAGGTAGTAGTTCAAGAAACGACACAAGTTTCGCAACCTGGCCCATTTTCTCAAGGTCAGACGGTAGCGACTCCGCAGACAGATGTTGGAGTGCGTGAAGAAAATCGTCAATTGAACATTGTCGAGGGAGCAACTTTACAAGAATTAGTCGATGGCTTGAATGCCATTGGAGCAAGCCCACGAGATTTGATTTCTATTCTTACGAATTTGAAAGCATCTGGTGCCTTGTATGCAGACTTGGAGGTATTGTAATGTCAACATTGAATATGGCAACTATGGACGCGGCAATGGGCAGTGCTTCTGCGCAGAACATGCAGGTTCAACACAGAGCGCTACAAAATTTATCAGCTTCAAGTCAAACTGATGAGGCCAAAAAGGCTAAATTACGTGAAGCGAGCGAGGGCTTTGAAGCTATATTCATACAACAAATGTGGGAAGAGATGCGAGCATCATTACCGCAAGATGGCATTATGAGTTCTTCTAAGGAAGAAAAATTTTGGCAAGGCATGTACGATGAAGAACTTGCTAAATCTATGGCTTCTTCTGGTGGCATTGGCTTAGCTGATATGATGATGGAACAATTAGAAGCAGGAATTACCGATGTTGCAGTGAAGCCACGTCGTACAAATGGCTTGACTATTGCTCCAGCGCCTTTGCTTGCTAATAATGTGACTCCACAAAATGCACAAAATACAAATACGCAAAATATCAATATACAGAATGCGCATGTACCAACAGCGCCACTTTTGCAGAATATAGATACAAAAGCACCTATAATGCAGGCGAAAGCTGCGCCTATTATGGATATGAATATTTATGAACCTAGCACAAATATTAAGACTAATAGCGTAGAAAATGTGAAACAAGAGCAGCAAAACAAGCCAAGTCAAAAGATTGACGAGGGTAGACTAAATCTTGCTTCGTCTTCTATGGGACAGACTCAGGCGAATAATGCTAATGTGAGGGAAGTTGAAGCTGGTGAAGCAATTGTGACTACTGTTACTTATCAGACAAATCTTCCTGAAAGTAAAAGACAGGCCAATGGCACAGTAGAGCAAATTATTAATCAAGTACGTGAAAATCATCATACTATTTTGAATGAGCAAAACAGTAGAGATGTTAAAGAAGCTGAAGATTTTCCAGAAATGGATATAATTCCAGTGCAAAGCGTACAAACAGCAACAAGATCAATTTTCAGTGAACCAAGAGATATTTTGAGAGGTATTGAAACTACTTATGTAAAATATAGCAATCATGTAGATACTAGAAAAGCTGCGCAAAGCGTTGAGCAAGTGTTATTACAGCCCACTTCTGCTGGCGGCCCAGATATGCAAAAGCCTGCGCCTATAGTTGAAACGGACGAGCTTGCTTATGTGAACCCTGAGGAAAATTCAATGGCTATGCCATTAGAGGGTAATGTAAGTTCTGGTTTTGGTTGGCGTTTAGATCCTTATAATGGGAAACCGTCTTGGCATAATGGCGTAGACGTGAGAGCGGACGCTGGTTCAGCTATTAAATCTGCTGATGCTGGTATAGTTACCTTTGCTGGATATGATGAAGAATTTGGCAATATGATCGTTGTTGAACATGCAAGTGGACTTAAAACAATATACGCCCATGCGCAATCATTAAATGTTGAAGCAGGTGAAGCTGTGCTTAAAGGTACGGAAATTGCAAGAGTAGGTTCATCAGGGCGAGCCTCAGGGCCACATTTACATTTTGAAATTCGCAAAAACGATATGCCAATTAACCCTGAAAGTGTGTATCCTCAATACTTTAAGGTATAATAAACCTTAGAAAAATTGAGCAAAACTAGAAACGAGGTGATATATGTTCACAAAAATAAGTGGAAGTTTAAACCGTCAAGCAAAGGCATTAGAAAGCCTATTGGCTTTAATGAAGGAAGAATTTTCCCTGCTTGTGTCAAATAAAGTGGACGAAGTCACAACTATTGAATTTTCTATCCATGAGCTTATACGTCAATTAGCCGACGAAAAAGAAAATATTATAGCTTCTCTTGGTGGCGGCAGAATTATGGATTTTGCACAAATGCGCCCAGAAGAAGAAAGAGCAGAGCTTCAAAGATTATATAAAGCAGTTGACGATGGCGAACAAGCTTGTGCTCGTCAAGCCACGCTTAATAGTGAAGTTTCACTAGCTTTATTGAAGCAAAGCGAAGTTTTATTGAAAGATTTAACTACTTCCATAACTCCAAAAGAACCGAAAGGCTATGGCAGAAAAGGTGCGTATACAAATGCAAAGCGTCCTGATGCTATGTTGATTTCTGGGAGGTTATAATGGGTGTTAATAATTTATTAAGTATTGGTAACCATGC
>CAYJDN010000256.1:0-3324 GCA_964368925.1 uncultured Desulfovibrionaceae bacterium
CAAAAATGCGCCTGTCTGCAAAATGCAAACAGGCGCATAGGAAATATTTGGTATAGCTATATGAGCTGTGTAATCATCTTCATAGCCGCAAAGTCCCGTTAATCTTGATAGGCTTTTTTTGATAAGTGTACCAAGTGAATATTAGGGTAAGAAAAAAACATGGCGATACCTCCCACGCAAAAAGCGTTTGATACCGTCATGTTTTCCGACATGAACAAATGGGCTGTCACACGACGGTTTTTTTCTTTTGCCGTCGTGCGGCAACCTTGCTATTTATTTATGATGTAAAAAGGAAAAGCCGATAATCTATGAGAATGTTACTCATAAATTATCGGCACTGCAACATTGCGACTGGCACTGAATGATTGTTATTTTATTTTCTTTTACACTAATTAGCGTTTTTTGCTTACACTTTGGACAAAACAGAGGGAAGTTTTTAAGCTCCGTATCATCTCGTATTTGCACCCTTGTTTTGCCTTTGCACACAGGGCAAAATACCCATTTTTCATCGTTCATATTATTCACCTCTATTACAATTCTTTCCGTTTGTATATAGTAAGTGATATGAAGTACGAAATAGTAATCATGATTATAGCTAACAGAACAGCAACAAAAGAAACAGACAAATCGCTCATATTAGTTGGTCTTTTTGAAAAAGCTGAGATGATAAAAGGCAAAGAAATATAAATTCCGGCTGCGATTAAAGCAGCGACAATAATAAGCAATTCACTTTTGCCTGCGCCAAATTTTAATAGTAATGGAAACATAATGGATACTGACATAATTGATAGCGTAGCACCGTAAGATAGTGCAAATATTACAGCGTTAATGTGCAATGTTTCAAAAAATATCCCTCTAACAAGCAAAGTCATAACAGCAAATATTATTCCTAATAAAATCAAGCCTATAAAAGAAATGTATTTAGCATTAATAACATCACTTCTTTTAACTGGCATTGTAATTTCAAATTTACTCCAATCAGACGATACATCTGTTTTAAACGCTGAACCACTATTTGCGACAAATATAAATGATTGCCCTGCAAGTAACATAGGAACAAAGTCGTCCATGGTTAAAAATACACAAAATATCATGATAAAAGCTGCCATTAAAGTAGAAAGCAGTAGATTTGAACCCATAGAGTAAAAATTATTTCTTAGTAATCCTCGCATATTAAGCTACCTCCTTTGCGATAAGTTGTAATATTTCATCTATCGTCGCATTATCAAGCACGATATTAGGGTGCGTTTTTGCAAATCGGTTTTTATTTGCTACTAACGCTTCCATTTGTAGCCCTCTTTTTCGTACCGCCAAATATTCCGATTTATCAAGACTATCAAAGTCATTTTGTTTCATACGGGCAATACCGTACTCATAAATGAGCGTGTCTTTCTTTTCGGTCAAAATAATATTTCCGTTGTCTATAAATGTGATATAGTCTGCAATTTTTTCAAGGTCGCTTGATATGTGAGAAGATAACAATATTGAGTTGTTTTCATCTTCTACAAACTCTAAAAATACATCAAGTATTTCTTCCCTTACAACGGGGTCAAGCCCTGCGGTCGCTTCATCTAAAATCAGAAATTTAGCCTTGTGTGAGAGTGCAACACTAATTGAAAGTTTCATTGTCATACCACGGGAAAACGTCTTTATAGCTTTATTGGTCGGTATATTAAACCTTTTAAGCAATCCAAAGAAAGTAGCTCTATCCCAATTTGTGTAAATATCCCCTAAAACTCTTTCAAGTTTTTTAGCTGTAAGCTCTCCCGAAAAATTAGAGCTATCAAACACTACGCCTATATCATCTCGAATATCTGTGTTTTGGTCTGACATCTGCTGTCCAAAAAGTCTAACTGTGCCGCTTTCCTTATGTATAACATTTAAGATAGCGTTTATTGTTGTGCTTTTACCCGCACCGTTTTTCCCCACGAAACCCATAATAGAGCCTTTGGGGATTGAAAAAGATACATCTTGTAATTTGAAATCTGTTCCTTTGTAGGTTTTACACAGATTTTCAACTTGTAAAACAAAATCCATTTTTATTTATCCTCCTTAAAAAAATCACTTATGCCATCAAGAATTGCCTTGTCATATACTTCAACACTGCCATCTACTGTATCAGCCGATATGGTTATCGTATTGTCATTATTGCTTGACAGCTCAAAATAATCATCAATATTTCCACCTGCATATTTATGATACAAGTGGTATCCGCCTAATTCATCAGCAAATACCTTGCAATCTCCGCTGACACTTTCAAAGTCAATTTCATTTGTTGTTGCATTTGCAAAAAGTGAAACATCACTACTTACGGTATCAATAATTGTATTCTTTACTGCTCCATAAATATTTATATCACCACTAACGGTATTCGCTGTAAACAACTCACATGAGGCATAAACACTCAACTCTCCGATAGCCATATCAAAAGTAACATCTTTCGCAGTGCTGACTTCGAGTAAAACATCACCGCTTCCATTTGATATGTTATATTCAAGTTTTGCTTCTGCTGGTATTTCAACTATCACCGAACCACTTGACTTAGGTTCAATTCCTAAAATAATTCCTTGCTCGTAGTAAAGCGTATTATTATCTATCCACGCTTTAGGTTGCGTGGTCAAACCTATACCATTGTTCTGTACCGTGCTTGTAATAGTTACTTCATCAACATTGCTTTCAATGACAGAAACAGGCACATCATTTACATTCATCTTAACTGCATCTACATCTGCAAATGATAAAGTTTGCTCATTTTCAAAAGATTTTGTATCAGATAAAAAGTGCGTAAAAGATAATGATGAATTAGCTTCGGCAACACAAATAACTATGACAAAAAATATCACAACTACACCCAGCACCCCATAAGTAAATGCAGGATTTCTTTTCCTCATTTTTAATCTCCCTCGTTTGTATAAAATATTTTGAGTAGCTCCGTGATTTTATCAAGTTTAATGCCATTTGTACGGGCAATGTCTGCCGCCATCATTAGATGTTCTTCTACTCGTTTTTGCTGTTCTTCTTGTATGAAATCTTTGTTTTGGGCGGCTACAAAACTACCTCGCCCAACAGTGGTTTCAATAAAGCCATCTCTTGCTAAATCTTCATAAGCCTTTTGTACTGTGATTACACTAACATGGATTGTTTTTGCAAGAGAACGCATAGACGGTATAGGGTCGCCTGTTTGTAGTTCTCCGCTCATAATCATAGCTTTAATTTGCGATGTTATCTGCTCATATATTGGCTTACTCGTATTGCTACTTATAATAATTTCCACATAGCACCTCCTTTCTTGGTTGATAGTATTGTGTGTACTTATTGAACAAG
>CAYJDN010000257.1:0-3320 GCA_964368925.1 uncultured Desulfovibrionaceae bacterium
GTAATTGAACTTCACCATTATTTGATGGAAAATTCATTGCATAGGGAGTAAAATCGAGCTGGCTTGCGTAATGCTCTTCATTAGTAGCGTTCCAAGCAAGAGTTATAGCGCTTTCGCCTTTAGCAAATTTTTGCAATTCTTGAGCTGCTGCTATGGTAGGATCATGACTAAGAGAGCCATTCTCGACCATAGTAGCGAGAAGTTGAAGCCCTTTTACGCCTAATTCTTCGTTTATTGTGTAAGTAGTATGGTCGACATTAGTAAAAGAAGCGCTGTAAAAATTTGTAACAAGAGCTCTTGTGCCTTGATCACCGCCATGTGAGCCAGTATAGACAATGCCAGGCGTTTGCACCAATCCACTATCTCGCACTTTTTCCATGGCTAAGACAAAATTGTCAGTAGTCCAAGTGCGGTTTTTCTCATCAATATATTGAAGTGCATCAGCCTTTTTAAAGACATCATAATTTATAGCCATAACATGTGTAGTCATAACCATAGGATATTCATAAAATGCACCATCAGGCGCTTTGCAAGCAGCTACAAGTTTTGGCGAAATAGCATTTATATTAGCAGTTGTTTCCTCATTCCACATATCCCCAAGGTCAATCATAAGACCTCTTGCGCCATAATTAGCAACAATACGCTCTGGGCCTTCCATAATAATGTCAGGTGCATTTCTTGATTCAATAGCTTCTTCAATTTTTTTATCGCCTGTGGCATAATCAAGAATTTCAAGATTTACAATAATATTAGGGTGATTTTTGGTAAAATCTGCTATGAAAGATTCAACTATTCCCCTGTTGCCAAAGTCGCCTATTGGAAAAGTCCATAATGTAATTTCAACTAAGTCAGATTCTAATTGTAGGCTTTTTACGGGTGCAGAAAAGACCTCGTCTTTAAAAAAAGACAAAGTAAACATAAAGCTAAACAGCATAAAAACTGCTACAGACCTTATATTTTTTTTCATTTGCCAAACTCCTTAAACAAATAACAAAGTTAAGCTGTTTATTATCGTAATTATACAATATTTTTAATAAAATGACAAGAGTTTTAGAAATTTTATTTAAATTTCTTAATATTTTAAATATATTTTGCTCATACCAACAAATTATTAGAGCATTTTTCAAAAATATTGCGAAAAATGCTCTAAACTCACCATTTCAGCATAAGCGAAATTGATGAGCAAAAAACACGAATAAATCAAGCTTTGCTTGCTCATTAAATGAATGTTTTTTGGATATTATTTGGGTAGAGCAGCTTTAAACTGTATGAAAAACTACTTTAATAAAACCTAATAATAAGAACAAAGAAAATTTTGAAAAAAAAATAGAGCAAAATAGTATTTAACTTTATCAAAAGAAAACAAGAAAAGGGTTTAGACTAAATTCTAAACCCTTTTTCTATACTTTAAAGAATATAGATTATTATCAATTTATTACAAATAGTTATATTTATTTAAAGTATTTTATTCTAAAATAAATTGGAATACTTTAGATATTAGCCGCTTCTGCTTCTAATTGATTTTGTTCTTCTTTTGTAATACCAAGAGCGTTTGCAAGGCCGTCTAAATATGAGCGTTCCATAAAGGAATCAATATCTACAGCGGCGCATGATAGACGATAAAGGTCAAGCCCCTCTTCTTTATTTACTACTCTTGCAGCTAAGCCATGTGGATCAATTGGTTTTTGAATGAAAGCATCAATAATATCAGCCATTTCTTGACCAGGGAATAGGCTTGCTACTGCGCTATGGATTGTATTTCTTTCGTCATCGTCAATATGTCCGTCAGCACGTGCGGCGTATACCATAGCTTCAATCAATATTAAAGCTGTATTTTCCGCAGGAGGAAGAGCCGCTTGTGGTGCAGCTATATTTGCATCTTGCTGATTTTGCACATTTCCTTGAATTTGTGCGTCAGCTTGATTTGCTTGAGCCTGACTATTCGACCACTTTTGATAAAAAGCAAAGGCCAAACCACCTAAAGCCGCCGCTCCGCCATATTGCACAGCAGATTTTGCCATTTTCTTTGTTTGCTTGCCAGCAAAAATAGCACCTAAAAGGCCACCTACAGCTGCCGAACCTAACATTCCGCCAACATTTGCGCCTTGCATTTTTTCTTTCGTTGCTGCGCCAGCATTACTTAAACTTGTGCCAGCTTGGCGTAAAGTGTCTTGAACATTGCCACCAAGAGCAGAATTTAATTTAGTTCCAATATCACCAAAATTACCGCTTTTGATTTGATCGAAAAGATTTTTCATGTATACCCCTTTATTTTAAAAATATTTTAGAATGTCTTTTGAATTAATACTTATTGATTATAATAATGATATTAACCTATTGAATGTAAAGCAAAAAACAAAAGCTCTTAGAGCAATTTTAAAAGATACTAATTCTGAATACACCCTAATTTAAATAATAATACCTAGAATTAAAAAAAGCAATGGTTTTTAACCCAAACATTTTTTTTACTTGTGAAATAGAATCAATTATTATATTATGAGCAATATTTTATATTTTAGCTTCTAGAATATATTTCTAAATGTATTACTCGAATGTGTTTATAAATATAAAGTATCTTATTTTTTATTGTATTTTGGAGTGTTTATGTCGGCTTTTTTAAAAGTAAAGAAATGGCTTGAAGAATCAAAAAATTATTCTATTCCCCCCCTCAATGAAAATGGCCTTTGCCGTTTTGTCGCTGATGAAACTTTGCTTATTCATATCTTGACCAATCCAAAAACAAGTGCAAGCACTTCTGATTCTTTATTTATTTATGCACCTCTTATCAACATACATTTATTAAATAATGCGCAAATTGAAAAAATTCTGTGGTATGTAGCTGAAAAAAATATGCCTGCTCAATTAACAGAAAATAGTTCACTTTCTTGCTCAAAGCAGAGTCAACATGTGTGGCTAAATTTTAGAATTTCAACAAATCATATAGAATTGCAGCAATTTGAAAATTATCTAACTAGTTTTATTCATAGTGCAAAACAAGAACGTGCAACACTTATTGAATTAATGAAATCACAAGATTTAAACGAAACAGCACTCGCAAGTACGAGCGCATTAACCGATGATATAAATATACTCTTACCACAAAATATTATCTGGGGTTAAACATGTCCGTTCAAAACACTTTTATTTCTTCCTCACGTATAGGCTCTTTAGAACAAAGTCAACAAACACAAACAGTACAAAGTGACGAATTACAAAGCATTGAAGCCCTAAAAGGTACGGAAGTTGCTGATAGCATTAGAGCAAGTACAGAACAAAGAGCACAAGAAAGCACTAGTCAAAGTCCAATAGAAATCAGCTCT
>CAYJDN010000258.1:0-3252 GCA_964368925.1 uncultured Desulfovibrionaceae bacterium
ATGAAAGATTCCTTGGTAAACCACTCGTTTATTGTGGTACTGTTGGTCTTATGCCGAAGAATTTACACGGTAAACCTGGTTGGGAAAAAGAAGCTCTTGTGGGCGACGCTATTGTTATGCTTGGTGGCAAAATCGGTAAAGATGGCATTCATGGTGCTACTTTCTCTTCTGAAGAACTCCACGAAGAATCACCAGCAACAGCTGTTCAAATCGGTGACCCAATCACACAAAGAATAATGTATGACTTCATTATTAAAGCTCGTGATTTAGGGCTTTATAATGCTATTACAGATAATGGCGCTGGCGGATTATCTTCTTCTGTTGGCGAAATGGCGCAAGATACAAATGGTTGTTATTTAGATTTATCAAAAGCTCCGCTCAAATACGATGGCTTAGCGCCTTGGGAAATTTTAATTTCTGAAGCGCAAGAACGTATGACTCTTGCTGTGCCTCAAGAAAAATTAGAAGAATTTACTGCTCTTGCTAAGCATTACGGTGTTGAAGCAAGTGTGTTAGGCGCTTTTACTAATGATGGTTATTTTGATATAAAATACCAAGACAAAAATGTCGCTTGGTTGCCTATGGAATTTATGCACAAAGGTTTACCACAAATGGAATTAAAAGCCGTTTGGGATCAAAGCTTAAATCCATATCTTAGCGATATAAATGAAGAAGAAAGCATTAATATTCCAAAAGAAAGACAAGAAGAATTGCTCTGCTCTATGCTTGGAAGACTTAATATATGTAGTAAAGAATATATTATTCGTCAATACGACCATGAAGTTCAAGGCGGTTCAGTTGTAAAGCCTTTAGTTGGCGTAGAAAAAGACGCTCCAGCTGATGCAGCTGTGCTCCGTCCTGTGCTAAGCATAAACAAAGGTATTGTTCTTTCTCATGGTATTTGCCCTAAATTCTCTGACTATGACACTTATCACATGGTAGCAAATGCTGTTGATGAGGGCGTAAGAAATGCCATTGCTGTTGGTGCAAATCCTGATTTCTTAGCTGGTTGCGACAATTTCTGTTGGTGCGATCCTGTTGCTAGTGAAAGAACACCAGATGGTGAATATAAATTAGCTCAATTAGTTCAAGCTGGTAAGGCATTAAAAGACTATTGTATAGACTATCAAGTGCCTTGTGTATCTGGTAAAGATAGCATGAAGAATGACTATACTGGCGGTGGAAAGAAAATTTCAATCGCACCAACTTGCTTATTTACAGTTATTGGCGTTGTTGATGATGTGAACAAAAGTATTACTTCCGATTTCAAAAATCCTAATGATTTAATCTATATATTAGGTGATACAAAACGTGAATTGGCTGGCAGTGAATTAGCTGATGAAGTAAATTTCAAAGCTGCACGTGTGCCACAAGTCGATTCACAAACAGCTAAAGTAAGATATAAATCATTGTATCAAGCAATACAAAAAGAATATATTACAGCTTGTCACGACCTTTCAGATGGTGGCTTCTTAGTTGCATTAGCTGAAATGTCTATTGGTGGTAGACTTGGTGTAAATGTTGATGTAAGCAAAATTCCTGCTAGTGAAGAAATGAATATTACTGAAAAATGTTATTCAGAAAGCGCAAGCCGTTTATTAGTAAGCATTAAAGAAGAACATAAAGAAAAATTTGAAAAACTCTTTGAAGATCAATGCTTTGCATATGTTGGAAAAGTAGATAATTCTAATATGCTAAAAATCAATAATAAAAATGAAGCATTTTTACAAGTAGAAGTTGAAAAATTAGCAACTGCCTTTAAAGGGCGCTTACAGTATTAATATAAAAGGATAAATATAATGAAAAATTTACAAAGCCTTCAAGAAGATGAAAAAGCAAAACTTTGCTCTACCTATGCTCGCTATCCAATAGCAATTAAATCTGGCAAAGGGTCTAAATTATACGATTTTGAAAATAAAGAATATATTGACCTCCTCACAGGTATTGCTTGCACAAATATTGGTCAGGCAAATGATGAACTTGCAGACGTGCTTAACGAACAAGCTCGTAAATTAGTGCATGTTTCAAATTTATTCTATCAAGAAGAACAATTAGAATTAGCAACTAAATTAATTGCACATTCTAAACATCTAACAAAAGTATTCTTCTGTAATTCAGGCGCAGAAGCAAATGAAGCATTAATCAAAATGGCTCGCCGCTATACACATAAAGTAAAAAATTCAGAAGCATTTGAAATTATTACTTTAGAAAAAGCCTTTCATGGCCGTACAATGGCAACTTTAGCCGCTACAGGACAAGTTAAATTCCAAGACGGCTTTGAACCAATCCCTACAGGATTTAAACAAGTAGCTTTTGGCGATTTACAAGTTTTAGAAGAAGCTATTAATGAAAATACTGCTGGTATCCTTGTAGAAGTTATTCAAGGTGAAGGTGGCGTTAGAGTTATGAGTAAGGAATATGCTCAAGGTGTTGAAGCGCTTTGCCGTAAACACAATATACTTTTCTTAGTTGATGAAGTTCAAACAGGTCTTTGTAGAACTGGTAAATTCTGGGCGCATCAACACTATGAACTTCAACCAGATGTCATTTCTAGTGCAAAATCATTAGCTAATGGTATGCCATTAGGCGCTATTCTTTGCACAGAAGAAATGTCTAAAGGTTTTGAAGCTGGTAGCCATGCAACAACATTTGGTGGTAATGCACTTTGTACTGCTGTTGGCGCTAAAGTAGTCGAAATTATTGAAAGAGATGATTTAGAAAATCGTTCTTTCTTACTTGGTGACGCAATCAAAGAAAGATTTAGTCTTATTCAACAAAAATACCCAAGAACAATCAAAGAAGTGCGTGGACTAGGTCTTATGATCGGTATTGAATTAGCTCTTCCACTTCCATCATGTAAAGAAATTTGGTTGAAGCTTATCGAAGAAGGATTTATATTAAATCTTGCTCAAGAAAATACACTAAGATTAGTCCCTGCCCTCAATATTGAAGAAGAAGATTTAGATAAATTTGCAAGAACTTTAGAAAAATTATTAGCCTCCTATTCACTCTAAGGATAACTTATGATTCTAACTACAATATATGAATATAAAAAAGCTTTTTTGCCTAAAGCCCTAGAATTAGCCATTGAAGAAACATTAGCATTGCTCGCAAGCAATAATAATACTTTAGAAATTGGCGCTTATGAGCTTTCTAATAAGGCAAAAGCTTTAGTTTCACAATATGAAACAAAGGCCTATGAAGATTGCGCATATGTACCGCATAATATTTATGCTGATATTCAAATGCTTA
>CAYJDN010000259.1:0-3246 GCA_964368925.1 uncultured Desulfovibrionaceae bacterium
ACGAACTATATTTTTAGAACTTTTCTCATTATAAATTGACTTTATAATCTTTTCTTCATTCAAATCTACTATTAATTTGAAGTTTTACGCATTAAAACAAGTTAGAAATTGTATATTTCACACAAAGTCTTTCCAAAAATCTTGACAACGGTAACAAATCGTAATATTCTATTAGAACTTGTAAGCCTCCTTGTTAGGTTTAATTACCATTAGCATTTAGTATGGGATTTAACTGTTGTTGGCTTAAGTTCAGTTTTAGATTTGTTTTTAGTTTAGTTTTAAGTTTAGGATTTAGGTTAGTTTATGAAACAAAGATTCTTATCTATTTTGTTTTTGTCTCTCGTTTTTGTTTTTATTTTGTTCCAAAATTCTCCACTTTTTGCATCTGATAACAATGAGATTATACGTGTTGGCTATACGCCCAATGATGATTTAATAATTGACATCACTAACTCAGGCGATGAAGGCTATGGCTACGAAGTTTTAAAAAAAGTTGAAGAACTTAGTGACATAAAATTTGAATTTATCAAAATTGAAGATAATATATTTCAGGCTTTAGACAATGGTCAGGTGGATATTATAGGCTTTTACTTTCATACCCCTGAGCGTGCAAAAAAATATCTCTATGTTAAAACTCCATTAAATGCTGTACAAACAGCTCTCATTGCCCCTACAACTCAAAATAGAATATACGATAATCCAGAATCGATTAATGGAAAAACTGTCGCTACTTATGAGGGAAATGTTGCTAATATTTCTTTGGATAATTATCTAGAAAAGCATAATATTTCAGTTAACTACATCATGGGGCATATTAACGACTACAAAGAGCTTGAGGCAGACTATTATCTTGCCTATTCTTCCGATGCAGACCTAAGCAACTATAATAATTTATTGAATTTCGAAAAACGTAATACATATCTGCTTTCGCTTCCAGACAAAGCAGAGATGGTAGAAAAACTCAATGACGTTATCAATGAAATAGTAACAACAGAAGGCAATTTCTTTGAGCTTCTAAGTGAAAAATATATGGGTGCAGCTTTTCACACTTTTCATAGAAGCTTAACAAATGATGAATTGCAAACTTTACGCCAAAGACCTTTGAAAATTGCTTACAATGACATTGCTAGCCCGCTCACATACACCAATGATGAAGGCAAGCCAGATGGTGCGCTTATTGATGTAATGAATAAACTCATAGAAATTTATAATTTTGACGTAGAATACTATCCATATTCACCTTTTGACCCATCAAAAGAAAATATCCTCGAAAATTGTGACATCGAACTTTCAATTGTTGGCGATATGGATTTTTATGAAGAACACTTTATTCCAAGTGAAGCTTACTATAACATTCCTGTTGTTGCTATGGTGCCAAGATATAAAATTGGGAACAACGCAACTACAGAAGAAATCTTAAAATCTGCCCCAAAAATCTGGAGTTTAGCATATCTCTATACAGATTTTGATAATTTCACTAAAACTCATCCTGAAAACTCCTATGTTTTTTATGAAAACATCCACGCCCTCTTTGACGGATTAGAAAAGAATGAAGTGGATCAAATTATTACTACACAAATATCTTTAGCTTATGCAAATTCTTATCTTTCACACGATGATTTTTTCACCTATACCGCAGATTTTAGCTTAGAAATTCATCTTAGCATAGCAAAAGATATAGCAAGAGAATATATTCCTCTATTTAATGTTATGCTCGATAACATTTCTGAAAAAGAATACCAAGAAATTCTTACGCAAAATCAAACCTATCATATATATGTACAAAGTTTTAGCGAAATGCTTTTAGAAAACTGGTATTTAGCTGTAATAATTGCATTTATTACCGCATCCATCATTCTTTACATAGCCCTATATAATCAAAGAAAAAGAAGACAACAAATTCAGCAGGCCTATGAAACAGATTCACTCACCTCACTTATGACGCTCAATAAATTTATTGAAGAGGCTAAAAAACAAGTTACCACTTCGGAAAGTAATACTTTTGAGCTTATTTCCTTTGATATCGACATGTTTAAAAGTATTAATGATAATTTTGGAGAAGAAAAAGGCACGCAAGTTATTGTTAATATAGCTGAAGCTTTAAAAGAAGCCTTTAAAGAATGTACGGTATTTTTATGTCGCAAAGTAGACGAACATTTCTTAGTAATAAGGCGTGCTGGCGATTGTGGCACAGTGCAAGATGTTTGTAATAATCATATCATTCCAAGTATCCATAAAGTAGTTGGTGAACAATACAACCTTTCCCTCTCCTTTGGTATGCTTAAAATAGATGAAATTCACGCCACGCCTAGTTCTTATCTTGCAAAAGTAGAATATGCTCGTGCAAAGGGAAAAAATGAGCATCACACAACTTTTATAAATTTTGATGAAGCTTTAAAAAAAGATTATGTAAACAAGCTTAATGTTACCTATCGCATGAAAGATGCTTTGAAAAATCGTGAATTTTCAGTTGTTTATCAACCTAAAATAGATTTCAAAAGTCTACAAGTTGGTGGCGCAGAAGCTCTTGTGCGTTGGTTTCCCAAAGAAGGAAACACTATCTTCCCAGATCAATTCATTCCTGTTTTTGAGCAAAACGGCTTTATTCTCTCTTTAGATCTTTATGTTTTAGAAGATGTATGTAGATTTATTGCAGAAAACATTAATACTATGAATATGCCCAAGATTTCTGTGAACTTATCAGCACATTCAATTTTAGAAGATAATCTCATTGAACGTGTTACTCAAATTATTGAAAAACATAAGATTAATCCTGAAAAGATTGAATTTGAACTGACTGAAAGTGCAGTTGAAAAAGATCCTGTACTTTTCTTAAAAAGAATTCAAGAGCTAAAAAATTGCGGTTTCTTCGTTTCAATTGATGACTTTGGAGCAGGTGTTTCCTCGCTAAATAGATTAAGCTCTATTGATGCGCATGTTCTAAAACTAGACAAAGCATTCTTTGATACTTCAGCAACAGAAGAAAAAAATAAAGTCGTTGTTCATAATGTTATAAGAATGGCAAAAGAGCTAGATATGATGATTGTGGCTGAGGGCGTTGAAACCAAAGAACAAGCCTTATGGCTAAGAAAGCTCGACAGTGACTATGCGCAAGGCTACTATTTTGCAAAACCAATGGACGAAAATTCTTTCAGGGAGTTGTTGCAGTCAAATAAAATCTATAGCCTTGACTAGGGTGTGTTTCTAAATTAATTCCTTTGCTTTTTTGTGATATAGCCAAAAAAA